>NZ_JBBKBS010000007.1:0-122323 GCF_037890285.1 Phocaeicola sp. HCN-40430 | reverse complement strand
GCCTAAACGCTGAAGATAAAAAAGCATCCTTTCTCTTTTCTGCATAGGATTATAGTAGAAAGAGAAAGGATGTTTTATCGTTTACATTACCAATGTATTCCAATCAGGATTAAGGCAATTGAAGTTTCTGTTTGACAAATTGTTTGATGAACTTCACCGTTTCGTCAATACCCAAAACAGAGGAGTCGATGCAAAGATGATAAGTGGCAGCTGCTCCCCAAGTCTTGTAACTGTAGTAGTTATAGTAAGAAGAACGCTTTTTGTCTGCTTTTTCCATTAATTCTTCTGCCTCTTCTTCACTGATGTGATGAAGTTTGGTCAAACGTTCGATACGGGCTTCAGGCGAAGCGGAAACAAAAACATTGACACAACGCGGATGGTCGCGCAGAATATAGTCCGCACAGCGTCCTACAAAAAGGCAGGACTGCTTTTCAGCCAAATGACGGATGACATCACTTTGTATCTTAAACAAAGAATCGTTGCTCAGATAAGAATTATAAGGATAAGCTCCTTCTGTTATAAAAGGAAAGCGTGTTCCAAACAGTCCTCCCAACAAGGTTTGTGAAGCTTTTTCATCGGCTTTTTCAAAGAACTCACGGCACAGACCACTTTCTTCGGAAGCGAGATTGATCAGTTCTTTGTCGTAAAAGGCAATACCCAAATCGTTTGCCAGTTTTTCTCCTATCTCTTTTCCGCCGCTACCCAACTGACGTCCAAGATTAATTACATAATGGTCATTCATAGTGTATGAGGTTTAGTTGTTTGTAACAAATATAGCGATTTTTCTTTGTTTATCTCTTCTGAATGGTAATATTCTTTCCTTTCTGTCCGGATTTTTATTCTGTCAGAAGAGTAAGGTCGGGTGCAATTCCAACATGAGGGTATGCTTCCAGTTCACTGCGGGTTGTAGCTCCATGTAAGACTCCCATGAAATCGACTCCGGCTGCTTGGGCTGTTTCTGCATCTACTGTACTGTCTCCTATATATAAGGTTTCCTCTTTGGGAACGGAGAGATGTCCGATAGCAAAAAGAAGTCCTTCGGGTGAAGGTTTGGGAGTCTTTACATCCTCTCCGCCTACTATAATATCAAGAAACTGAGCCGGGAATTTCTGGGAAAGCAGTTCCATAATCCGATAGCGGTATTTGGTTGAGATAATGCCAATCCGGGCACCATCTTGCTTTAGTTGGGTAAGTACGGACAGGGTTTCCGGAAAAAGAAAGGTATTGACAGTCATATGCTGGTCGGCAGCTTTTACATATTCTTTTTTATAAGCTGCCAGTGTGTCGGCATCGGTAACTCCGGTCAGTATTGAAAAAGACTCTTCCAGAGTTTTTCCGATAGTACGTTTTATTTTTTCATCTGTAATGCCAGTGTAACCATGAAGGTTGAGTACATGGCGGAAACAGAGCACAATACCTTTGGATGAATCGGCCAGTGTATAGTCAAAATCGAACAGGTAAGTAGTATAATGTTTCATATTCTTTCATGTTGTTTCGGCTGCAAAATTAATGTTTTTTGTCTGGTATGCGATAAATATTGATTTTTAATGGAAAAGTAACTGTTTGTACATCTTCCCGAAATATGGATTGTCGTATTTTGAGTAGTTTTTAAAAAGGAGCAATATTATGGAAGTTGTAAATGGAAAATATATGGTAGAGTGTACACCTTCGGGCGATTACTATGGTTATTTGATGGGATATGATCAGTGTTGTGCTTATGGTGAAACGGTAGAAGATGTAATAGAGCGTGTAGAATCTATGGCAGAAGATTTCTTTTGTGAAATATCTGCAGTGTATGAGTTGGAGGATATCGCCTGAAACACTTACTATCAATAGGGTAAATATAAAAAATATTATTTTAATATAGCATTATGAAAGCATTGTTTATTGTGCAGGGAGAGGGAAGAGGTCACCTTACCCAAGCTATTTCGTTAGAGAAACTGTTGCGTGATAACGGACATGAAGTCGTAGAGATTCTGGTAGGCAAGAGTGAGACACGTCGTTTGCCGGGCTTTTTCCATAGAAGCGTACACGCACCGGTCAAACAGTTTCTGAGTCCTAACTTCCTGCCGTCAAGAGCTAAAACATATATGAACTTGCCTCGCAGTGTTTTTTATAATATACTTCGCTTGCCGGAATATGTGGAAAGCATGTGCTATATTAATCAGAGAATACAGGAAAGCGGTGCTGATATTGTAATCAATTTTTATGAATTACTTACTGGTTTGACTTATTTCTTCTTCCGTCCGTCTGTACCTCAAATCTGTCTGGGACATCAGTATCTGTTCCTCCATAAAGATTTTGAATTACCTAAACAGAATCGTTGCAGTCTGTTTCTGATGAATGTGTTTAGCCGTTTGACTTCGTTGAGAGCAAAATGCAGACTGGCCTTGTCGTTCCGTTCTATGCCTAAAGACGGAAAAACACATGTTGTACCTCCACTGTTGAGAGAAGATGTCTTTACACAGGAAGTATCTTCCGGAAACTATATCCACGGATATATGCTGAATGTGGGCTTTGCCGAAAATGTGTGCCAATGGCATAACGAACATCCGGAAGTGCCTCTTCGCTTCTTTTGGGATAGCTGGGGGGAAGAACCGGTGAAGAAAGTCGATGATACCTTGTCTTTCTATCAGCTGGACGATGTGGAATTCTTACGTCAGATGGCAGGCTGTAAGGCTTATGCCAGCACAGCAGGTTTTGAATCGGTATGTGAAGCCATGTATTTGGGAAAACCTCTGTTGATGGTTCCGGCACATATTGAGCAGGAATGTAATGCTTTTGATGCTGTAAAAAACGGAGCGGGTATTGTAAGTACGGATTTTAATTTGGATCATTTGCTGGCGTTTGCAGAGAACTACCGCCCTAATCCTGATTTTGTTCGTTGGGTTCAATCTTCACGTTATGTCATGTTGGACGAATTGGAACAGTTTATTCCTCAAAATCAGATACATCATATGTATATGGTAGAGGAATTTGTATAAATAATGAAAAAAACTTTTTATCTTTATGAGCCAGAAGATAAAAAGTTATGTTTTTTGACATAGTCTTGTAACATGGATTCTCTTTCTTTACAAAAAAATTGTATCATGGCTCAGAAAAAGAAAAAAGAAGATTATTATCTTGAGAGAGATATTAGTTGGATGTATTTTAATCGTCGTATCTTGCAGGAGGCTACACGTCCGCATGTGCCTTTGCTGGAACGTATGACATTCTTGGGGATTTACTCAAATAACCTCGATGAGTTTTTCCGTGTACGTATGGCTACTCAAAACCGCATTGCAGAATGTATGGACAGATCGGCAGTGCGTGAGCGTGAGCATGCTAAAAAACTGATTAAGCAAATCAGTAAACTGAATGCGCGATATGTAAAGGAGTATGAGGAAACTGTAGACCGTATTACGGAAGAACTTCGTAAAAACAATATTTATTTAGTTTCGGATAAGGAGGTCTCTCCGGAGCAGCTGGACTTTATACGTGCTTATTATAAAAAGAATCTTAGCGGATTGATGATTCCGGTATGGTTCTCTGCTGTGAAATTGCTCGACAGTGAGAATGATGAGAATATTTATCTTGCTGTGAAAGTAGCTGATGGTGACGACAAACGTTCGGTGGATTATGCGTATATTGAACTACCGGTAAATGTATGTGGGCGTTTTGTGCGTTTGCCGGATTCGGATGGAAAGAGTTATCTGATGTATCTGGATGATGTAGCTCGCTGTTGTCTCCCATTGGTATTTGAAGGATTGGGGTATACAGACTTTGAATCTTATGCCTTTAAGTTTACCCGCGATGCAGAGATGGAAATTGATAATGACTTGCGTTCGGGTACACTTCAGAAGATTTCGAAAGGTGTAAAGAGCCGCCGGCGTGGTGAACCTTTACGTGTACTTTATGATGGAAGTATGCCGAAAGATTTGCTGAAGCGTGTATTGAAGAAATTGGATTTGGATAGTCTGGATACAGTATTAAGCAGTGGACGTTATCAGAATCACAAAGACTTGATGGGATTTCCGGATTGCGGACATTCTGAATTAAAATATCCTGCTTGGCCGCCTGTGCTGAAGAAGGAATTGGATGGAGAAGAAAGTCTGCTGGAAAAGATTCGTCAGAAAGATCGCTTTATCCATGTTCCCTTCCATCATTTTGATTCTTTTATTCGTGTTTTGCAGGAAGCTGCCGTAAGTAAGCAGACTCATAGTATCAAGATTACTTTGTATCGTTTGGCAAAAGAGTCGAAGGTGGTAAAAGCCTTGATTGCTGCTGCCCGTAACGGAAAGAAGGTAACTGTGGTTATCGAATTGTTGGCTCGTTTTGATGAGGCTTCCAATATTACCTGGTCAAAGAAAATGCAGGATGCCGGCATTAAGGTGATTTTCGGTGTGGAAGGACTGAAGGTGCATTCTAAAATCACACATATCGGAATGAAAAAAGGACCGGATATTGCTTGTATCAGTACGGGTAATTTCCACGAAGGGAATGCACGTATGTACACAGACTGTGTGCTGATGACTGCTCTTCCTTCCTTGGTAAAAGAGGTGAATACTGTATTCGATTTTATAGAACGTCCGTATAGTCCTGTTCGCTTTAAAAATCTGCTTGTCTCTCCTAATGAGATGAAGAAGAAGTTTATTGCTCTGATAAATGAGGAGATTAAGAATAAGAGGGCAGGAAAGCCGGCTTATATTAAAATAAAAATCAACCACATTACAGATCCGGTGATGGTAGAGAAACTCTATGAGGCTTCACAGGCTGGTGTAGATGTAGATTTGGTAGTTCGTGGAAACTGTTCTTTGATGACTGGTATTCATGGAGTGAGTGATCATATCAGAATTCATGGAATTATCGACCGTTATCTGGAGCATTCTCGTATCTTTGTATTTGCTGCCGGTGGTGATGAAAAAATCTTCTTGGGATCTGCCGACTGGATGCCGCGTAATTTGGATCATCGTATTGAGGTGATTACTCCGGTGTACGATCCGGTGATAAAGGGTGAAATGAAGCGTATCGTGGAATATGGCTTGTTGGATAATGTGCAAGGCCGTATTGTAGATGGAACAGGAGAAAATCACTTCTGGGAAGCTTCTGGAGAATCGGATTTCCGTTCACAGGAGGCTTTGTATAAATATTATTTAGCAGAGAATGAGAAAATATAACTTTAAATAAAATGGGAATGAAAACACAGAATAAAGAGGAGAAAGCATTGAACTATGCTGCGATAGACATCGGTTCGAATGCTGTTCGCTTGTTGATAAAGCGAGTTGAACGGGAGGGAGAACAACTTTGTTCGTTTAAAGAATTGCTGTTGCGTGTGCCCTTGCGCTTAGGATTTGATGTCTTTTCTAAAGGAGAAATATCAGAGAAGAAAGAGAAAAATATGGTCCGCTTAATGAAGTCGTACAGTAATCTGATGAAGATATACGATGTGCAGGATTATCGTGCTTGTGCTACTTCGGCTATGCGTGATGCCCGAAACGGAAAGGATATCATAAAAAGAATAGAAAAGAAAACTGGAATCCGGATAGAGATAATTGATGGGCAGGAGGAAGCCGGAATTATCTATAACAACCATCTGGAATATATGGAAGACCGTAAGGGTAATTATATTTACGTGGATGTAGGTGGAGGCAGTACGGAGATTAATTTCCTGTCGAAAGGGGAACTGATGTGTAGTCGTTCATATAATATTGGTACGGTCCGTATTTTGAATAATGCTGTAAAAGATACAGAATGGGACAGACTGCGTCTGGATATGGAAGAACTTTTCCGTTCTTATCCTCAGATTAATATTATTGGTTCTGGTGGAAACATCAATAAACTGTATCGTTTGATAGAAAAGAAAGATAAAAAACTGAAAAGAATGTCGGTTGCATCATTGCATCATTTGCACGATGCACTGAAAGCTTTGTCGGTGGAAGAAAGAATGGAACAGTATAGTTTGAAGCCCGACCGTGCAGACGTAATTGTACCTGCAGGAGATATTTTCCTGACTATTGCTGATATTCTTCATTCTACTTATATTTATGTTCCTATTATTGGTTTATCGGATGGTATCATAGATAGTCTTTATCGAAAGAATAATCCTTCGGGAGTTGCTGAGTGATTCCTTGTTTAGCTGGACAGGAAATAAACTGATTGTGAAAAGTTGAACCAATGGTGCCGTAAATGGAATATACGGTCTTTGGCTCAACTTTTTGTTTTGTCTCTTTTTTAAAAGGTTGCTGATAAAAATTATAGCAGAATTCTTTGACTCTTTATTTGTGTAAAAGGAGCTTTTCAAGATGATATTTTACATAAAAAAAAGGACGTACTGATCAGTACGTCCTTTATAGTTATTATAGTGAGGATAAATTATTTATCGCCACGGATTGCTGCGATACCCGGAAGGATTTTACCTTCGATAGCTTCCAGCAAAGCACCACCACCAGTAGAGATGTATGATACCTGATCTGCCATACCGAACTTGTTGATACAAGCTACAGAGTCACCACCACCAATCAAAGAGAATGCACCTTCTTTAGTTGCTTCTGCGATAGCTTCTGCAATTGCTTTAGAACCAGCTGCGAAGTTATCCATTTCGAATACACCTGCAGGACCGTTCCACAAGATTGTCTTAGCACCCTTGATAGCAGCTTTGAATTCTTCCTGAGTCTTAGGACCTGCATCCAGACCCATCCATCCGTCAGGAATGTTCTTGTCGTCGCAAACCTGAGTGTTTGCATCGTTAGCAAACTTGTCAGCAGCTACACAGTCGCAACCTAAAACCAAGTTTACACCTTTAGCTTTAGCTTTAGCGATGATGTCGAGAGCCAACTGCAGTTTGTCGTCTTCTACCAATGAGTTACCAATCTTACCACCCTGAGCTTTAGCGAAAGTAAATGCCATACCACCGCACAGAATCAAGTTGTCTACTTTGTCCATCAAGTTTTCGATGATACCGATCTTAGTAGAAACTTTAGAACCACCCATGATAGCAGTGAACGGACGTTTGATATCTTTCAATACGTTGTCTACAGCCTGTACTTCTTTTTCCATCAGGTAGCCCAACATCTTGTGGTCTGCATCGAAGTAGTCAGCGATTACAGCAGTAGAAGCGTGTTTACGGTGAGCAGTACCGAATGCGTCCATTACGTAGCAGTCAGCGTAAGAAGCCAATGTTTTTGCGAATTCTTTCTGAGAAGCCTTCATTGCTTTCTTCGCATCTTCGTAAGCAGGATCTTCTTTGTCGATACCTACAGGCTTACCTTCTTCTTCAGGATAGAAACGCAGGTTTTCCAGCAACAATACTTCACCCGGTTTCAAAGCAGCAGCAGCTTCAGAAGCCTTAGCGCAGTCAGGAGCAAACTGAACAGCTACACCCAAAGCAGCAGATACAGCGTCTACAATCTGGCTCAAAGAATATTTAGCGTTTACTTTGCCTTTAGGTTTACCCATGTGTGACATGATAATCAAAGCACCACCGTCAGCCAATACTTTTTTCAAAGTAGGCAGTGCACCGCGGATACGAGTATCGTCAGTAATTTTACCTTCTTCGTTCAAAGGAACATTGAAGTCCACACGAACGATTGCCTTTTTACCGGCAAAGTTGAATTTGTCAATAGTCATCATAATCTCTATATTTTATTGTTTAAAATAATTCCGTATTTTATCTTATCAGTTGCAGCGCAAAGTTAAGAAAAAAATGGAAGAGCCGTAAAAAGCAACGTATTATTTTCTTCGGATGTGTTATTTTCTGCTAAAAACATATTTTCTGTTTTGTCTTGCTTTGTATTGGCAGCATAATACTTTTGCTATAAATTTTTTATTTTATATAATGTTTATAATTGAAAACAGGCTCAAAACGATTGGATAATGGGGCGAAAATTGGATTTATTTTGTTCTCTTCTGACAATTTGTAATTGTTTCGTAATATAAATATGAGTTAAAAAACTTATATTTGCATTGAATTTGAATAACAAAGGACTGAAACTAGATTATTGTTGGTGCTAATAAATTATAATGTGTTAATTATAAAAACTCTCAAGAGGAAGCCGTTTCTAAAGTATTAAACTTATTTCACTTTATGAGAATGTATTGTTAATAGGATAAGCTATTAACATAAAGCTGTTAAATATCTGATTTGCTTAATTATAAATATGATATTATTGTATAATTTTACTATATTTGTCTATAAACAAATTTAAATTTCATTAAACATTTAGAGAGACGTATGAAAAAACATCTGAAACATTTCCTTTTGTTTGCAGTACTTACTGTATGTAGTATTGCAACAGCTGTAGCTCAGGCTACATTAAAAGGTAGGGTCGTAGATGCTGATAACAGTGAGCCATTGATTGGTGCTACTGTATCTGTTAGTGGAACTTCTTTAGGTACTATTACCGATGTAGACGGTAATTTTTCTTTCGAAGTGAAAGGCTCAAAAGCTACTTTGGTTTTTAGCTATGTAGGTTACAATGAAGTACGTCGGGAGGTAAAACTCTCGGGAAGAACGGTGGATTTGGGAGAGATTGCCATGAAACCGGATGCTATTGGCTTGGATGAAGTAAGTGTCATTGCTTCTATTATCAAGAGTGACCGTCAAACACCTATTCCTATTTCAAATGTGAAATTGGCTACAATTGAAGAGAAGGTAGGTAACTTGGAGTTCCCTGAATTGCTGAAGTCTACTCCATCTGTATACGTAACTCGTGAAAGTGGAGGTTATGGTGACTCACGTATCAATATGCGTGGTTTCGATTCTTCAAATTTAGGTATTTTGATTAATGGTGTACCTATCAATGGTATGGAAAACGGTAAAGTTTACTGGTCAAACTGGTCTGGTTTGTCTGATGTTAGCCAATTCATTCAGGTACAGCGTGGTCTGGGAGCTTCTGCTTTGGGTATTTCTTCTGTAGGAGGTACCATGAACATGGTAACCAAGAGTACAGAAGCAAAACGTGGAGGTTCTGCTTATGTTGGTATTGGTAATGATGGCTATCGCAAGTATTCAGTTTCATTGTCTACCGGTTTGATGGATAATGGTTGGGCTGTTACTTTGATGGGAGCTCTGAATACTGGTGATGGTTATGTAAAAGGAACAAATTATGAAGGATGGACTTATTTTGGAAATATCTCGAAAGTAATCAATGCTCATCATAAATTGTCTCTTACTGCATTTGGTGCTCCTCAGTGGCATAATCAGCGTAGCACTATGCATAAGATTGAAGACTATAAAAACAGTCCCGACGGCGGTCGATTTAATAATGGTTACGGATATATTAATGGTGAACTGACAGGTAGTGGATATGGTTATAATTTCTACCACAAACCTCAGATTTCATTGAACCATTACTGGACTATTGATGAAAACTCTTCTTTGTCTACTTCTCTGTATGCATCAATTGCTACTGGTGGTGGACGTCGTGTTCGTGGTAATCATAGCGACTGGTTGACTATCAATTATAATACAGGACGTCCGGAAGAAGAAGCGATGATGACCGAAAGCGGATTAATCGATTATGAATCTGCAATGAAAGCCAATGCTGAATCGGAAAATGGTTCTCAGGCTATCTTTACCAATGCCATTAACGACCATAAGTGGTATGGAATATTGAGTTCTTATAAGAATCGCTTTACTGAGCATTTTACTTTCACCGGTGGTTTCGACGGACGTTACTATAGAGGTTATCACGCTGAAAAGATTGATAATTTGCTGGGTGGAGAATATTATTATCCGGGAAGTAAGGCTTTGGATTTCCAGTCACCTAACCAGAAACTGAAAGAAGGTGATTATGTACAGTATTATAGCATAGGTGAAATTGTTTGGGCAGGTTTGTTTGCTCAGGCAGAATATTCTGTAGAAAAATGGTCTGCTTTCGCTTCTGCTTCATTGACTGAAGAAGCTTATCGTTATCACGATCGTGGTGGAAAGCCTATTGACGGAAAGAAAATCTCAGACTTCTATCACTTCTTGCCTTGGAGTGTGAAAGGTGGATTTAACTATAAGTTTACAGAAAATCATAATGCATTCTTTAATGCCGGTTACTTTACACGTGCTCCATTCTTCAATTCTGTATTCCCCAATAATACCATTGAAGCAAATGCTGATGCTCCGTACGAAAAGATTATGACTTTCGAGTTAGGTTATGGTTTCAGCACTGAAAATTTCAACTTGGCTTTAAACGGTTATTATACTCGTTGGAACGATAAGAGTTTGCGCCGACAGATTACAGCTGGTGAATCTGCTAATATTACCGGTTTGGATGCCGTACATATGGGAGTTGAATTGGAAGCTACTTACAAACCGGTACAGAACCTGGAGCTGAAAGGTATGTTCTCTTATGGTGACTGGAGATGGGCTGATGATGTAAGCTTTACTTTATACGATGATATGGATAAGCCTATAGGTACTTACAATGCATATGTAAAAGATGTACATGTAGGAAACTCTGCACAGATGACAGGTGCCTTATCTGCATCTTGGGAAATGTTCAAAGGATTTAAGTTGAATGTCGATTATAACTATGCTGGTAAGAACTACGCTGATTTCGATCCGGCAAACCGTACCAGTAAATCTGATGCAGGTATAGACGCATGGCAGTTGCCTGATTTCTATACAATCGATTTGGGCTTGAGCTATCGCTTCGAATTATGCAAGGGCTTGAAAGCTGTAGTATATAGTAATGTGTACAACGTAACAAATACATGCTATATTGCTGATGCCAAAGATGGAGCAAACCATAACTGGGATACAGCATTGGTATATTACGGATTTGGTACTACTTGGTCAACCGGTTTTAAAGTAATGTTTTAATCGATAAAAGAATGATTAATATGAAATTCAAATATAATTTAATTGCTATGTCGTTATTGGGAACCATGATGGTTTCGTGCGATCCCTTAGGCGACATTTATCAGGAAATAGATGCTCAGGGTTCTGATGTAACCAAAAGCAAAGAAGAATATGTCTTGACGAAGGCCGATTATGAAAGCATCGCAAAAGCAGCGTTGTCTGATGCTGGAGAAGATGAAACCAATAAAGCTTTGGCTAATAAGGTAAAGACAGATTTAGCTTTGAACTCATTTGCTACTGCAGATAAGTATGTGCCTGCTATATTGAAATCTTTATATCCTTCGTGGGGAGAAGGTTCTACTGTAGGGGTTACATATAATTTCCAGGAAGAAATTTCTGAGGAAGTAAAACAGTTTGCTAATGTTGCTATCTATGAGTTGACAGACGATGACTATGCAAAAGTTTGGGGTGAAGAAGAAACAATGTCTTTCCTGAGTCCTAAACATGCTCCCGAAACAGTATTACCGGAAGTGTTGAAGGCTAGTATGTCGGATGCTTCTGCAGGCAGTTTTGTTGCAGTAGACTATAAGTACGATGATAAGGATCCGGAATATGTACAGGGTCAAGACCTGTTCTCTGAAGATTTCAATTCATTGGTAAAAGGAGATGAAGTGACTACTACATTGACAGATTGGAAGTCTGAAGTGGTAGAAGGCTCTGTAAAATGGAAGGCTAATGAGTATAGTGGAGATTTATTTGCGGAAGTCTCAGCTTATGGAACAGGTGGAAAATTGGATAGTTGGTTAATTACTCCGGCCGTAAATATCACAAGTACAGATGCTGGATTTACTTTCAATGTAACTCAGAGATATTATAAGGGCAATTGTTTGTCTGTTTATATTTCTGATACATATGCGGGCGGAGAATTTGTGGAAAGTGAATGGGTGAATATTACTTCTTCATTTAATATACCACAAGCAACAATGGATAACAAGGCCAATGTCGGTACTTATTCTTTGTCGGAATATAATGGTAAGAATGTTTATTTCGCATTCCGCTATCAGGGAGAGGACAACGTGGCTACTACTACTGTCCGTGTTGATGATGTAAAAGTGACTACATCACGCATGTCTGTAACAAACGAAAAACCATACAATGCGTTGTATCAGTTCGATGGCGCTCAGTGGAAAGCTTATAAGGGTAGTGAGGTTATATTGGTAGCTCCGGCAGATTATGATGCGATGGGTGCTCCGGGTTCTCACGACAATTTCAGCTCTTCTGATAAGCCTGAAAACTATTTGCCACAATTCCTGGCAGGTAAATATCCTTATGCACAGCAAGGCGATAGCAAGGTAGTTCTTTATAAATATTACAACAGCACCAATAAGACTACCACTATGATTGGCGACGAATATAAGTACGATACTGCTTGGATACTCAATAAGAACATTGTGACCAAGAGCAAGGAGACTTATATCGTGGTAAGTGGCCAGTGGATTTTTAGCCCGATTGTAAATGTGTCAATGACCAAAGATGACTATCGGATTCTGGTAGACTGGGTGGCAGAAAATCATCCGGGATACATCGATGCTAAATACAAAGACTCTGAATATTGGTTTGGTGCCAGTGTAAACTATTCAAACTTCAACGTTAGTTTGCCGAAACGTCGTTCTAACGACCCTGATGGTGTACTGGCAGACAAGAGTGATGAAGAGGCAGAAGTATATCTTGCAAACATGGTTGCTGAGGGTGCCAAGAAGCTTTTGGAATTGAAATATCCGAATGCAGATGCTCAAATGAATGGAGCCGATGTACACTATGTTGTATCAACCACTGTATACGATGGCGGTTACTTCGTTTATACATTCAAGTTCAAGAGCTTGGGTGGAGGTCAGTTTGAACAGGCCGGTGAACCGGAGATTTCAAGTAAATAATATTAGTTTATAGTTTTGGAAAATCCCTGTCCGAAGAGTGATATTTTACTTTCGGATAGGGATTTTTTTTGTGGTATGGTATAAAACAACGATGCTTGTATCGTTGGCTTCCGATACAAGCATCGTTATGGTTCGTTACTAATAACGTGAATACACGATACAGGTAACGTTTTTATATATCACATGTAGCTTATTTCATTATAAACTTCACTGCTGCCCAGTTGTTCTTCTCGCGGTGATGTACAAATTCCAAGCCCAAACTTTCTGCCTTTTCTCTCAGAACAGGTATATCTTCAACGTAGAATCCGCTCATGTAAATCTCCGAACCACTATGCATGCAGTTTGTATAAGCTGCCATATCGTTCATCAGAATGTTGCGGTTGATATTGGCAATAATCACATCGAAAGGTTGGCGTCCTTCAAGTAAGGAAGCATCCCCCAGTTCTACTGTAATATTATGAATGTTGTTCAGTGCAATGTTGTCACGTGAGTTGTTTACACACCAGTCGTCAATATCGATGGCTGTTACCGGGTCGGCGCCACGCATACTTGCCAGAATGGCAAGAATAGATGTACCACATCCCATGTCGAGGACAGATTTACCTTTCAGATCCGCATCCAGCAGTTCGCCTAAAATGGAACTGGTTGTTTCGTGATGTCCGGTACCGAAAGCCATCTGAGGATTGATTACAATATCATATTCAGCCTTCGGATAATCTTTATGGAACGTGCTGTGTATTACACAACGGTTGTCTATTACTATAGGCTGGAAAAAGTTCTTTTCCCATTCTTCGTTCCAGTCTTTATCTTCCGGTTCAAAAATACTGTAAGTTATATTTGTGTCGGGCAGGGGGAAGTCGGCCAATACATTTTTTAGTGCCTCTTCATCGAAAAGGCTTTGCTGAATATATGCCTGTATACCTCCTTCACATTCTACAAAACTTTCAAAGCCTATCTCCGCAATCAGGGCAGACAGCACATCCGTAACAATTTCATTGCAAGGCTGTGCAGTAAAAGTAATTTCAAAGTATTTCATATATAGGAATCTTTAATTTCTACAAATATAAGTAAAATAGGAAAAACCTGAAGCCGAAATTGCGTATTTCCACTTGCAGGAAGAAAATATCTGTTTATTTTTGTAAGTAAGAACAATTGGATAAAGAAGAAAATTTAAAAATAAGACGCCTATGAAAGGACGATTTATTACTTTATTGCTGATTGCCGTCTTACCGGCGTTGGCTATGGCGCAGAGTCATGATGACTTGTACTTTGTTCCTAAGAAGAAAAAGAAAGTAGAACAAAAAGAGGAGGTAAAGAAAGTACAAAGTACAGATACTGTGGCTATGTATGCAGCAACCACTCCTACAAAGATAGTGGTAAAAGATGTGACCGGACAAGTGAGGGATGTAGATGAGTATAATCGTCGGTATACTTCACGCGACAATACCTTTTCGGTAGAAAATGATACACTCTACATAGAGGAAAAACCTTACAGCGAACGTGGAGAGTGGGTGAATGGATTTGAAGGTTCGCAGGACGATTATGAATATGCCATGCGTATCGTACGTTTCCGGAGTCCCCGTTATGCTATTCCTGTAAGCAGTCCGTTGTATTGGGAAGTAGTTTCTGGAGTTTACCCGTCATGGGATTGGAATGTATACGATGACGGAATGTATGCGTATGTATTTCCTACCTACAGCAATCCGATGTGGTGGGACTGGCGTTGGAACAGGGGATACTATGGATCACGTTGGGGATTCGGATTCTATGGACCTAACTGGAGCTTTGGATGGAGTTCGCCTTGGTATAGCAGCTGGTATTCTCCATACTGGTATGGCGGATATTGGGGTGGATGCTGGGGACCTGGTTATTGGGGACCGGGATGGCATCATCATCATCACCATCACTATCCTTATCATGGCTGGGCTGGTCCTTCTTATAATTACAATAATCGTCGCGAAAGTGTACGTTATGCTCGTCCTTCTTCTTCCTCATACCGTCGGGCTCTTGATAATAGAGGACGTACGGGAGGACGTGTGGTGGCTGGAAGCCGCGATGCAAACACATCGGTACGCAGTAATGGGGTACGTGTAGGCAGAGATAATGCAGTATATACTCGTCCAAGTACTGGAGGTAACAGAGGAGGAAACAGTTATACCCGTCCTACTACCACTCGTCCTACTACTACCACTCGTCCTGCATCGAACAGTAACTCTTACCGCAATACCAATGCATTCGAACGTATGCGTAACTCTGGTTCAAACCGAAGTTACAGTAGTGGTTCAAGTCGCGGAAACTATTCTTCCGGAGGTGCTTCCGGTGGAGGTGGAAACGTACGTAGCGGTTCACATAGAAGATAATAAAAATAGAAATGGATATGAAAAATATAAAGGCTATAGCAACTGCTTCTCTGCTGTTGTCATTCATAGGGGCAACGGCACAGACACCCTATGATGCTGCTCGTTTTAGTGGTAATGAACTGAATGGAACAGCCCGTTTTGTGGGAATGGGAGGTGCCATGAGTGCATTGGGAGCAGACATCTCTGTCATTGGTTCGAATCCGGCTGGTATCGGTCTGTTCAGAGGGCATGATTTTACGGCTTCCTTCGGGTTTAATGCAACAAAGACTGCCAGCGATTTCGGGGGAAATACAATGAACGAAAAGCGCAACCGTGCTTCGTTCGACCAGATTGGGTTTGTGTATACCAGTAAGATAGGAAACCGTACCAAACTGCGTTATGTAAACTTTGGGTTCAATTATCATAAGAGTAAAAACTTTAACCGCCAGTTTGCTTCGGGAGGTATGTTGGAGGGAATCTCACAAACCGGACAGATGAATAATATGATAAATGCCTGGATAGATGATAAATCTACCTTGGATAAGCAAATTGGTGATATATACAATTACGGAATGGAGGGTACTAAACTTCCTAATCCATATCATCCTACGCAATCTCCCTATCCGTATTTGGGTGTGATGGGAGTACGCAGTGGATTGGTATATGTAAGTAAAGATGATCCTACCCAATTGATGTATATGAATGGGCATGCCAACGGATACCGCAGTGTGGAAGAAGGGGGCATCAGCGACTATGACTTTAATGTATCTTTCAATGTAGAAGACCGTATGTATTTCGGGGCTACGATTGGTGTACACGATGTCAGTTACCGTCGTTCTTCCTACTATACAGAGGATGTATACGACAAGAGTTCGACTGGCTATTATGAAATCAATAACTTGTTCAGTACAGACGGTACAGGATTTGACTTTAAATTTGGAGCGATATTCCGTCCCTTTGAAGAATCGCCTTTCCGTTTTGGAGTAGCTGTTCATACCCCAATCTGGTATGCACTGACCGATATTTATTCTTCTAATATGTATACGTATTTGGAGGATAAAAATACGCAAAAAGTACTTGTCGATTTTAAGGAATCTCCTCAATATTATACCGATGCAGATGTACTTCGCGACTATCAGATGGTGACTCCATGGCGTTTCAATGTAAGTATGGGTACAGTAGTGGCCGGGAATATTGCTTTGGGAGCCGAATATGAATTTATGAATTATGCTTCTGCCAAGTTGAAATATTCTGACGGTTACGATATGGAGGAACAAAACAGTTATGCAAAGGAAGATTTGAAGGGGGTACATACAGTACGTGTAGGAGCAGAAGCTCGTATTTTACCTTCATTAAGCGTACGTGCCGGATATAATTTCAGTTCTTCTGTTTTTAAAGAATCTGCCTATAAAGCGTTGGGGGCAAGTGATATGCGTACCGATACGGAGTATTTTAACGACTTTGGCCGTAATACGGTTACTGTAGGACTTGGATATCGCGGCAACCGCTTTTATGCCGATCTGGCTTATAAATACGATATGTATAAATCCGATTTCTATGCATTCAGTGATGATTATCTGACTGCAACGAAGGTGGACAATAAGCGCCATCAGTTACTGATGACATTGGGAGTACATTTCTGATTCTTACTGTCTGATAAAAAGTAGAAAAGAGATATTTCCGTTTAGGGCTGGCTTTGTAACAACGAAGTCAGCCCTAATTTTATGTTTTGACGGCTTTGGCTTTATTGGAAAAGCATTGTTCTTGTTTCTGTTGTATGAGGGTATTGTAGCGTATTACAACATAGGATGTGTTGTAGCCGGCGTCGTCGTTTATATAGTCGGCGTCGCCGGTTGTATAGTTAGCGACGCCGATTATGCAGCCGACGTCGTCGGATATAGAAAAAGACAGATAGAAGGGAACGGTTTTATTGGTAGCATGAGATTTTGG
Organism: Phocaeicola sp. HCN-40430; assembly: GCF_037890285.1. Classification (NCBI taxonomy): domain Bacteria; kingdom Pseudomonadati; phylum Bacteroidota; class Bacteroidia; order Bacteroidales; family Bacteroidaceae; genus Phocaeicola; species Phocaeicola sp. HCN-40430. The sequence goes on along the minus strand of NZ_JBBKBS010000007.1, from coordinate 105,329 downwards.
TTTGGAGAAGAGCACCCGTATATCGTGGTAAAGTTCTATTTTTCTCTGTATTCCCTTCGTTTCCAGAAGTTGAATCCGGCATAGATGCGCAAGCTGCCAAAGGAGTTTGTCATGGCAAAGCGGGTACGGCGGTAGTCGTATGTATTGACAATGAGTGAAGCTCCTACATAATATTTGCTGTTGTTCCAGGTAATACCGGCACGGGTTATTAAATCGAAGTTCAAATCCTTCATCCATCCGGTCCAGCTGTCATCCAGATTGGCAGGCTTTCCGTTTATCTTAGCCCGTTTGTAAGAAATTGCCGGCATGAGAGAAACATTCAGCAGACAGTTTTTTGCAAAGACCCAGTTATATCCATATCCTGCACTTAAATTGTAGTCGTGGTATTGCAGCCGGTTAAAGATAAGAGAAGGTGCTATGTGGGTAATCATTTCGTCCGGAAGTTGGGTATAATCGAACGAAATCTGGTGGTGTGAGTATGAGAATCCGGCCATAAACGAGCCGCAACTGCGGCGTTGGTTGGTGGACTGGCTGTATGCTGCCGGGTAGGAAAAATGTTTGTTGTTGAATATCCAGTATGTGTTGAGTCCTACAATTTTGCTTTGAAATCCTCCAAAGTCTTGTCCGATGTAGTCGGAAGGAATATCGAAATTGGAGTAAGAAGTAATGTGAAAGTCGTTTCCTGTTTTTCGGTAGTAAAGATCCAGTCCTATGCGCGAACTGTACAGGTTGAAGACGTATTCTTCCTTCGATTTTCCGTTTTTATTCTTTTTTATTAAATCCGGGATACTGAATGAAAATCCTAAAAAGATCCATCTCCAGCCAAAATATGCTCCGATTTTAGGGGTCGCATTAGGGGCGAAACTGATGCTTTGTTTACCGTCTCCTATATCGCCTTTCAGACTGTATCGTTCGTGCCAGAAACTTTGTTCCACCATGAAAGTCAGGTTGTATTTATTGGGCGCAATATAGCTTGTATCTGTTTCGCTGAATGTTTTTTCGAGCCATTGTGCAAAACTCTTCCGTTTCTCTGTCTGAGCATGCAGGCTTTGACAGAGAAGCAGAAAAATTGCAATGTATTGGAAAAACAGTTTCATGTTTTACAGTTTATTCAAAATACGGTCCATTACCCAGTTGGTAGGAGTCGCACTGATACCGTCGCAAGTGCAGATGGCTTTTCCTTGCAGATGTTCTACTACTGCTTTGATAAGCGGAAGCTGTACATGCGGTGGGTTGGGAGGAAGAATTTCTTCCCTTCCTCGCTGGGTATGTAGTGCTATTGGTTCGTAGGTAAATATCGAGAAACAAATCATACCTTTGTCTCCTATGATTTCAATTCTGTCTTCTTTGGCCGAATCATGAGCTACAAAGCACCATGAACCGGAACCGGGCAATCCGGATTCAAACTTGAAACAGGCGCTGATGGTATCTTCTGCAGGATACAATCCGCCACGGTTGCTTTTATAACCCTCGGCTTCGAGAATACAGCCGAATATATCCTGCAGCATATCCAGCTGGTGTGGGGCTAAATCGTAAAAGTAACCTCCTCCGGCGATATCTGGTTGTACACGCCAGGGCAGGTTGGTACTGTTGTAGTCGAGGTTGCGCGGAGGTTGGGCAAAGCGAATCTGAATATTGATCACATTGCCTATTTCTCCACTTTCTACCAGTTCACGTACTTTCTGGAAGTAAGGGAGGTAGCGTCGGTAATAGGCTACAAAGCAAGGTACACCTGTCTCTTTCGAAATACGGTTGATGCGTGCACAGTCTTCGTAGCTGGCAGCCATCGGTTTTTCTATATATACCGGTTTTCCTGCTTTCATGGCCATAATGGCGAAAGTTGCATGAGAGGAGGGAGGGGTAGCTATATAAATGGCATTTACATCTTCGTCGCCTATCAGTTCCTGTGCATCGGTATACCAGCGGGGAATATTGTGCCGGCGTGCATATGATTTTACTTTTTCTTCATCACGACTCATCACAGCCACTACTTTGGAACCCTCAATCATGTTGAAGGCGGGGCCGCTTTTTTTCTCGGTTACTTCACCACATCCGATGAATCCCCAATTGACGGTTTTCAGACTTATCATAATAGCAAGAATGTTTAATGAAAATACTTTTTGTAAAGCTTTTGGTACTCTTTAGTTTCCATATAGCTGTTCAGCCAACTGTTTAAACTGTCGAGTAAGACGGGAGAATGTTTGTTTACTCCCCAGGCATAAAATTGGGTAAAACTGATGTATGTGCTGATGTCAAGGTTCGGAAAATCGGCAAGCGCACTTCGGGCAATGTTTTCATCGCATACGGCATAATCGATGTCGCCTTCGGAAACCATAGCCAGCAGTTGTTCTGCACCGTAGAGCTCAACCTCTTCTATGTAGATTGTGTCGGCTATTTCTTCCATCAGGTTGCGGATACGAAGCAAAGCCGGAGAGTTTTTGATTACGTGCAAAGTCTTGTGAGCCAGTTTCAGTTGGTTATCGATATACAGACTGTCTGTTTCTTTCTTCCGTTGTACCAGCACTTGTTTGCTTAATATCAGTGTTTGGGTAAAAAGCAGGGAGTCTTTTGACTGGGTATTGACTAATGTACCTGTGGCAAGTAAATCGTATTTCCCTTCAAGTATGCCTTGCAGTCTTTTTTCAAAGCTCATTTCGGGAGTAATCTCCAACTTTATGCCTTTGTCTTGTGCAAAGGCATGAAGCAGTGCATAGTCAAATCCTTCTATCGTATCGTTTATAATATGATAGCTTACCGAATTATATTCTGTAACGGCACGGAGTACGCCTTCTTTTATAATTTCTGCATAATCTCGTGGGGCTGGAGAATTTTCTTTTCTTTCTTTACGCGTACCCAGCAAGATAATACATATTGAGATGGTTATACCTATCAGGATATATTTCAGTAATTTTTTGTTCATAGTACATACTGCTTAGTCGAAGAAATTCCATGAAAGTCCAAATTTGAGTGAGCGCGGATTCAATGGGTAATGAGGAGCTGTGAAATAGCCTCCACCCATATCTCCTTGTATCAAATTGTACATATTCAGGAAAATACGTGTACGCTTCAAGTGCAGGTTCAAATAGGCATTCACCAAAGGATATCCACCCACTTTATAGCGTGTTTCCGGATTTTGCAGATAGAACTGTCCGATTGCCGGAGCATAATCGGGGGCATAGTATTTAGTGAAATAGCGTACATCGGCACCCAATTCTACCTTTAATACCTTTTTGGCAAGGCCAAAACGGAGGTAAAGGTTATGGTACAGTGACAGGTCGGGTAAAGGGAGTACATTTTGGTTGCTCGATTTCTGATAAGTAATTTCATTGTCGAGATGCAGGATACCCCATTTGAAGTCTTGGCGTAAGCTGGCACTAAGAATCTGAATATTTCCAGAGTGTTGACGGACAGCCAAGTCATTTTTGTATGTCACGGTTTCTTTCTCTTCAGTGGTTGCTGTATATTTTACTGATGTGTTGTCTAAATAGGTATAGTTGGTGATGTTTTCTACACCTGCACGTAACTGGGTTTTCCAGTGGTCTATGCTAAGTTTACCTTCAATACGTGTACGCATAATCTTCGACAAATCCTGATCCCACCAATAGTGTTTGGAGTGGAAGTGTCGGTAGTAGAATACCGGATTCAGATTTTTGATATAAGCATTGGCTTCCAGACGAACAGTGTCATTGAACAATCGGAAATTCAAGTCTCCGGTTCCTTCTATCTGGAATTGTCCTATATCTTCACCCAATAAAGCTACTTCACCGGTTACATTGTAATGAAGTGTTTTTCCTTGTTCTTTTATTAATTGTCCTCCTACAGATACGACATTTTCCACGTAATCGGTTGGAATACGCTGTCCGGGATTGTCTGCTATGGTATCTGTCATGGTAAAACGACGGTATTCGTGACTTACGAAGGCTGTTAGTCCGGCTTTTGCCCATTTATTGAAGCCTTCTAGAAGTGACAATCCTAATGTGTTTTTTACAATCAGCTGTTTGGTGATATCTGTGTTGTCCGGGCTGAGGAAGTTGTTTTCAAAATACGACTGATTTTTAGTTTCGTCTTGAGAAATGTATTTACGACGATTCATGTCCACCTTCAATGTATGTATGAAGCTGGTTACAGGCACAAAAATCTCAGTGTTGATTGTATCGTTCTTATCTGGATTGTCACGGTAGAACCCAAGGTTGTAGCGGTGGGTTAAAAAGCCATGATATCCTGTATTGTGATTCCAGATACTTTTGAAGTTGACAGGGATTTCAGAAGCATCAAGCTTTTGGCCATCTCCAATCTGTTCCGGCTTGGTGATGTAGCGGTCGTCTGTAATACCACCGTTTTCTGCCACTTTCAGGTTGTCGTTGATGAAACTGAAGTGCATATTATACTTGTCTCCTCTATAGTATGCAAAAAGATTTCCGTTGAAGAGAGCTGTAGACTGGTGTTGGTATTTGCCTCGTCCGTACGTATAGTCGATATTAAAGCCGAATCCCAAACGTTTGTTGGCATTGACTGCAAAATAAGCTTTGAAACGTTCTTCACCATATTCTCCACCTCCTTGCTTGTAATAAGTAAGATTGGAGAAAGGAGATTTGGTATTTGTATATACTACATCTTGTGGAGTCCGTACGGTAAAGTCATACGGATCGGTAAAGAACAGTTGGCTGGGGTCTTTACGTTCAAAAAAGACATGAGAGATGCGCGGAGAACCTAAGTTTCCTAAGTATGTGTAATGTCCTGTTGGACCTCCAGTATCGTTTGTATTCTGGAAGTTATACAACAAAGTATCTACCGGAACTTCTGTGATGATTCCGAATCGCTCGTCAATAGTCCACGAAGAAAGTCCGATAGGTATAGTGCTGGCATCAATCACAGCTGTGGTATCTATAGGATTTCCGTTACGGTCATATAGATTTCCGTCCATGCCTGAAGCAGAACTACCAAACTGACTGAATTGGTTTTGGACAGGAACTTGTGCGGCAATTTTTCCGCTAATCAATATCAATAGGGTTATAAAAAGTATCTTCCTCATAATGTTGACAAAGATACAATATAAAAATGAAAAGAAATAGGTGAATAGCAGAGTAATAATATAAAAAAACAAATGAAACTGAAAGAGAAGAGATGTAGTTGTTGTGTCGTAGACAAAATAATTGTATTTTATCTATGAAAAAACACAAAGGGTGAGCAGGAGAGAAGATAAGGAGGATAGAATGATGTGTGTGCTTTTTAAAAGAAAAGTGGCCGTTTCCTCACTCTTATGTGATGATAAAACGGTCACTTTTCTAATGATTGTATAAAGTCTTTTTACACTTCTTTGATGATATCCATACCAATGTGAATGGCTTCTTCATTCATCGGAATCAGGTGGTGGTGGCGTTCTGGTAAAGTTTTACGTAAAGCTTTAATTACGCTTTCAACAGAAACTATAGGACGTATCTTCAGCAATCCGCCTAACACAATCATATTGAATGTTTTGGCCATTTTACGTTCATTGGCTTCATCCATGGCGTCAATGCGGTATACATGGATGTCTTTGCGGGTAGGAGGGTTGATAATACCGTATCCGTCGTAGATAAGTACTCCGCCTGGTTTAACCTTGTCTTCAAACTTGGCCAGTGAAGGCTGGTTCAAGATAATGGCAGTATCATATTTACTGAGGATAGGAGAGGAGATGCGTTCATCACTTACGATGACTGTTACATTGGCGGTTCCGCCTCGTTGTTCAGGGCCGTAAGCAGGCATCCAGGTTACTTCTTTATCTTCCATCAGTCCGGAGTATGCCAGTATCTTTCCCATCGACAAGACTCCTTGTCCTCCGAAGCCGGCTATGATAATTTCTTCTTTCATACTTCTTGATTTTTTTATGTTATGTTCTTGGCACGTCTATGTGTGATACAAGTTTACAAGGTTGTATCTTTCAAGTCGCCCAATGGGTAGAATGGGAACATATTTGCTTCCATCCATTTATTGGCTGCATCCGGAGTCATCTTCCATCCTGAGTTACAGGTTGAAACGATTTCTACCAAGTTAGAGCCTTTGCCTTGCATGGAGTTTTCGAACGCTTTGCGAATGGCTTTTTTGGCTTTACGGATAGCAGCAACTGTATGGACAGACTGGCGGGTAACATAGCAGGTTCCTTCTAATGTGGCAGCAATTTCTGTCATTTTCAACGGATAACCATGAATTTCCGGAATACGTCCGTAAGGACAAGTCGCAGTCTTCATACCTAATAGTGTAGTAGGAGCCATCTGTCCACCGGTCATTCCGTAGATTGCATTGTTGATGAAAATGATGGTGATGTTTTCTCCACGGTTCAGTGCATGAATCGTTTCTGCTGTACCGATGCAGGCCAAGTCACCGTCTCCCTGATAAGTGAAGACAAGACGGTCCGGCCACAGACGTTTGATGGCAGAAGCTAAAGCTGGTGCACGTCCGTGAGCCGCTTCCTGACAGTCGATATCCAAATAGTTATACATAAATACGGCACAACCTACAGGACTGATACCTACAGTTTTGTCGGCCATACCCATTTCTTCAATTACTTCGGCTATAAGTTTGTGTACTACGCCGTGGCTACATCCCGGGCAGTAGTGCATGGGATTATCGTTTAACAAGCGAGGCTTCTGGTAAACCAGATTCTCGGGTTTCATTATTTCTTCTTTTGTCATACTTTTACCTCCTGAGTTATCGTAGTAAGAAACGGAGTACGAACTCCATCATTTTCAGGAATAAAGAAGCGCCGCATACATAAAAAAAGATGCTTTTGTCTTCTCCTAAAGAAAAATAGAGTATGATTGAAGCAAGTGCTCCGATCATGAACAAGATGTTCAAAATGTTTCTGATTTTATCGATGTTGTTCATGGTTCTTACTGGTTAATGAATTTTTCTTTTAATGCATCGATTACTTCATCCGGATCGGGTACAATACCACCCAAACGTCCGAAGTGTGCAACCGGCACATTGCATCTTACAGCCAGTTCTACATCTTCAATCATCTGTCCGCTGTTCAATTCTACTACAAGAATTCCTTTCACCTGTTTGCTTCTTTCTTGCAGTGCTTTGCTTGGGAATGGCCAAAGAGTGATGGGACGGAAAAGACCTACTTTGATACCTTCTTCACGAGCGTGTTCCATCGCCTTCTGCGCAATGCGGGCACATGAGCCAAAAGCGACAATCAGATATTCGGCGTCTTCGCAGTTCAACTCTTCGTAGCGAACCTCATTCGCTTCGATAGCAGCGTATTTTTCCTGCAGATGAAGGTTGCGTTGTTCCATGATAGCAGGATCAAGTTCCAATGAAGTGATGATATTCGGTTTACGGTTGTTGCATCCGGTAGTAGCCCATGGGCATTGTTCGATGATTTCTGCCTCTGTACGGCGTGGACGGGGAGCTGGCAATACTACTTTTTCCATCATTTGTCCGATTACACCATCGGCCAGAATCATTGCCGGATTACGATATTTAAAAGCAAGGTCGAAAGCCAGACCTACAAAGTCAGCCATTTCCTGTACCGATGCCGGAGCCAGTGCTATCAGATGATAGTCGCCGTGACCTCCTCCTTTAGTAGTTTGAAAATAATCGGCTTGACTGGGCTGAATGGTTCCCAGTCCGGGACCTCCACGCATGACATTGACGATAAGACAAGGCAATTCGGCGCCAGCAATGTAAGAGATACCCTCTTGTTTCAGACTGACACCAGGGCTTGAAGAGGATGTCATGACCATTTTTCCGCTTCCTGCACCTCCATATACCATATTGATTGCTGCAACTTCACTTTCGGCCTGAAGAACGACCATTCCGGTGGTTTCCCAAGGCTTCTGTTCGGCAAGAGTTTCCAATACTTCTGATTGGGGAGTGATAGGGTAACCGAAATAGCCGTCTACACCGATGCGTATAGCTGCATGAGCAATGGCTTCGTTACCTTTCATTAGAACTACTTCTTCTGCCATATTTTTGAGTTTATTAGTTATAGTTTTAAAGTTATTGGATTCTTAGGTCTGTTCCTGTATTTCATGGGGACTATCCGATTTCTATGCAGATTCATACAGGGAAGTAAAACGTAAGAAAACTATTCTTCACTTTTTGCTCTGTATACTGTCAGACAGCCATCCGGGCATACAATTGCACATGAAGTACATCCGTTGCAGGTGTCTTCTACTACCTGCTGAACATAATTATATCCTTTCTGATTTACTTTGGCGGTGAGTGATAACACATGCAATGGACATGCCACAACACACAGGTTGCATCCTTTGCAGCGTTCGGTATTCACTACTACCACACCTTTCATTTTAGCCATAAGATTACCTTTCTTATTGATTAAACATATCTTTATTATAGAAATTAAGGATGTCCATAACCATTGCGCGTGCTTCCATAGCAGGGCTTTCCGGATTCAGATGAATTGCTTCCTGATAATGATTTAAAGCCTGTTGCCAGTTTCCTTGCTTTCGATAGGCATTTCCCAGCAGATAGTAAGCCTCTGCAGCGATGGTATCAGAAGCTGAAGTTGTCAGTAGGTTGAGCTCGCTGATGGCGGCTTCGGTTTGTCCTTCATTAATCAGTGTTTTGAGCTGTTGCAATCTTTCTTTCATGGTTATGAAACCGTTAGTTTGTTTCCTTACAAAGGTATGTTTTATTTTTTACTAAAATGATTTTTTCTGGTAAAATCCTCCTGAAAACTGGAAAATAATTTTAGTCAATGATTGTAATATATTGTATTATAAATGTTTGTATATGCTGGTGATATGTTGCAATTGGAAAGATTGTTTATGTAACTATGTAAACGTATTTTATACACATTTGTATGAAAAATGTATAGGTATGTCTGTAAAGACAATGATTTACCGGTTAGAACTATGGCGAAGTAAGGAGATATGTATAGAAGATAATGGAGGATGTGGAAGAGGAGTATATGAAAAGTAAATTAATGCAAGAAAGCAATACTTTCAAATTGAAATTGGAATAAAAAACTCCTCTTGTCTGGAGCTTGAAAAATGGATTTTACTCACAGACAAGAGGAGTTCTGAAGATTGTATGCTTATAAATTATAAGTACATGTCTTAAATTTATTCGATACCGTGTGCGTTAGCTTCCTTATTGATTTTCTTGATAAGACCTTGCAGCACGGCACCCGGTCCGCATTCTGTAAATTCATCTGCACCGTCGGCAATCATGTTTTGTACAGTCTGTGTCCAACGTACAGAAGCTGTCAGCTGAGCTACCAGATTCGCTTTAATCTGAGCTGGGTCTGTATAAGGTTTGGCATTTACATTCTGGTAAACAGGACATTTGGGAGTGTGGAACTCTGTAGCATTGATTGCTGCTTCCAACTCAACTTTTGCAGGCTCCATCAATGGAGAGTGGAAAGCACCACCTACTTTCAGAGGAAGTGCACGTTTTGCTCCGGCAGCTTTCATCAGTTCGCAAGCTTTGTTGATACCCTCGATAGAACCCGAAATAACAATCTGTCCCGGACAGTTGTAGTTGGCTGCAACGCAAACTTCACCTTCTGCTGCTACTGATGCACAGATTTCTTCTACCTTTTCATCAGGCAATGCGATGATAGCTGCCATTGTAGACGGTTGTGCTTCGCATGCTTTTTGCATAGCCATTGCACGCGCATAAACCAGTTTCAAACCATCTTCGAATGACAACGCTCCGGCTGCAACCAATGCAGAAAATTCTCCTAAAGAGTGACCAGCTGTCATTTCAGGCTGGAACTTGTCGCCCATGCACAATGCAGAAATCACTGAGTGAAGGAATACTGCAGGCTGTGTTACTTTTGTCTGGCGCAAGTCTTCGTCTGTGCCTTCGAACATGATATCAGTAATGCGGTAACCTAAAATATCGTTTGCCTTTTCGAATAATTCTTTTGCTAAGGGTGAGTTTTCGTACAAGTCTTTTCCCATTCCTACAAACTGGGCACCTTGTCCGGGAAATACAAATGCTTTCATAAGTTTTTTGTTTTTAATTAAAGTTATACTATTTGCAAAGGTAATGATTCTTTTGAATAATTACTCATTTTGGCTTAAAATGTGCATTGCTACCGGGGAGTGGAAATGGTTCAGAGGACCATGTCCTTCGCCGATGTGAATATCTTTCCCGGATACAATTCCTTGATATACATATTCTTTTGCCTTCTTCACAGCCTCTTCCGTGGAGTTCCCTAAAGCAAGGAAGGTTGCGATGGCCGACGATAACGTACATCCGGTGCCATGGGTGTTTTTACTTTCTACTTTAGGGGCTGTAAAAAGATACGGCTCTGGCTGTTGACTGGTTTTAAGTACATCGCACATGTCTCCTTTTTCCAGATGTCCGCCTTTGATTAATACAGCTTGGCAGTGATATTCCAGCAGGTGGTCTGCTGCTTGTTTCATGTCTTCTATTGTTTTTATCGGACTGCCGGTAAGTACTTCGGCTTCACGCAGATTGGGAGTAATGAGCGTAGCCAGCGGAAAAAGTTCGCGGGTAAGTGCCTCTATGGCTTTGTCTTCGATGAGTTTGCAGCCGCTTGTCGATACCATAACCGGATCGAGTACCACGTGGGCAGGTTTATATTTGCGGATGGCATCGGCTATTACCTTTACAATTTCCACATCATTAATCATTCCTATTTTGATAGCTTGCGGACGAATGTCGGTCATGACAGCATCGATTTGTCCTTTTACATATTGTGCCGGAATGGGATGTATGTCGGATACTCCACAGGTATTTTGTACGGTAATGGCTGTGATGGCACTGGCAGCATAAGCTCCTAACGCAGAAATGGCTTTGATATCGGCCTGTATGCCGGCTCCGCCGCTACAGTCGGAACCTGCAATTGTTAATATACAAGGATAATGTAGCATGTTTTTTTCTTTATAGTTGAAAGACAAAAGTAAAAAGAATGTGTAAGTTTTGCAAGGTAAACCTTATCTTGAGTGAGAGTCACGAATAAAAATGTAAAAAAAAGGAAAACTAATCAATAATTCTCTATATTTGCAAAAACCAAAAGAATATAGCTTATATGAACTTGAACAATAATCATTTGGTAATAATGGCAGGAGGGGTTGGCAGCCGGTTTTGGCCGATGAGTACAGAAAAACTTCCCAAGCAGTTTATTGATATATTGGGATGTGGAAAAACTCTGCTTCAACTTACTGTAGACCGTTTTAAAGGAATTTGTTTACCTGAAAATGTATGGGTAGTCACTTCTGCCCAATACGAAGATATAGTAAAGGAACAGTTGCCCGATATGCCGGAAGGTCATGTCTTGCTGGAGCCTTGCCGCAGAAATACGGCTCCTTGTATTGCTTATGTCAGCTGGAAAATCAAAACCTTGAATCCTAAAGCCAATATTGTGGTGACTCCCAGCGATCATATCGTAATGGATTCCAGAGAATTTGCAAGAGTGATAACTTCGGCCATGAAGTTTACTGCCGATTCGGATGCGATTGTGACTTTGGGAATGAAAGCTACACGACCGGAAACCGGATATGGATATATCGAAGCGGATATGTCGATGGCTTCTCCTTCGAATAAAGAAATTTATCGTGTAGATGCCTTTAAGGAAAAGCCGGATTTGGAGACTGCCCGCCGTTATGTGCAGCATAACAATTTCTTCTGGAATGCCGGAATTTTTATATGGAATGTGAATACCATAGTCAATGCAATGCGGGTGTATCAGCCACCTATTGCGGAGATATTCGAACGGATGATTCCTTATTATCATACAGAAAAAGAGCAGGAAATGGTGAATGAACTGTTCCCGATGTGTGAGAATATCTCTATAGACTATGCGGTAATGGAAAAGGCTGATGAGATATTCGTTTTTCCTGCTTCATTCGGATGGAGTGATTTGGGAACCTGGGGCTCGCTGCATGAGAACTCCAAAAAGGATGCACATAATAATGTATGTGTAGGAGAGAATATCAAGTTGCATGAAACCCGTAACTGTATTGTGCATACTACTCAGGAGAAAAAAGTTGTCATTCAGGGATTAGACGGATATATTGTAGCAGAGAAAAATGATACTTTGCTGATTTGTCGTCTGACCGAGGAGCAGCGTATCAAAACGTTCTCAGAGGAATAAACGATAGATAATATAGTAAGGAGTTGAAACAATGAAGATTGAGGCTGGCGATTTTGGAACAGCCGGATCTTTATTGTTTCAACTTTTTTATGGAATAAGTGTTTGCATTGTATCTTTAATGGGAAGTATGTGCAATGCTGTTCTTGTTCTGTAATCAACGACGCTGGCTGTACAATCGACGTCGTCGGATTTGGATTCGCCGACAGTGGCTGTGTAGCCGACGGCGTCGGTTGAAGCTTTTTCCCTGTGTCGTGTGCTGCGGATATTATAATCTGATTTCTCCGCTGCCGATACATAAGTGTGCCTGTGCATCGTATACCACTCCGAATTGTCCGGGAGCAATACCCTGAAGTTTCTGGTCGCTTTCTACGAGGTAGCCGTGTTCGGACTTGATGAGCTTGCCGGTGTGGAATGTATCTGTGTGCCGGATTTTGAAGCAGATTCTTTCTTCTTTGTCGGGGGTAAACGGGTTGCAGGTAATAAAATGGAAGTTCTGGAGTTTGAAGTGGTGGCCGTATTGTTTTTCTGTATCGTATCCTTTCGATACATAGAGTATGTTTTGGATGGTATCTTTGTCGACTACAAAATAAGGTCCTCCACTCAATCCCAGTCCTTTTCTTTGTCCGATGGTATGAAACCAAAATCCTTTGTGTGTACCCAGTTTCTTTCCTGTTTCCAACTCAATGATATCTCCCTGACGTTCGCCTAAAAAACGGCGGATAAAGTCGTTATAATTGATTTTTCCCAGGAAACAGATGCCTTGGCTGTCTTTTCGCTGTGCACTGGGCAGTTTGGCCTGTTGGGCTATGCGGCGTATCTCTTGCTTGGTATATTCTCCTAAAGGAAATAATAGTTTGGAAACCTGCAAGTAGTCTATCTGTGCAAGAAAGTCGGTCTGGTCTTTTACCGGATCTTTTGCTGTGGCCAGCCATGTGCGCCCGTCTATCCTACAGGTTGTGGCATAGTGTCCGGTCATGATTTGGTCGTAGTCATATCCCACTTTCTTTTCAAAGCATCCGAATTTTATCAGTTTGTTGCACATCACATCCGGATTTGGGGTAAAGCCTTGCTTCACCTTATCGATAGTGTATGCAACTACATTTTCCCAATATTCTTTCTGGAGGTCTACGATGTCGAATTTCAGCCCGTATTTTCTTGCAGTAGCCGAAGCCAGTTCGATGTCTTCTTCGGCTGTGCAACTTAAGCTCTCGTCGGTATCCATTCCTATCTTGATATAGAAAAGGTCGGGCTTATAACCTTGTTCGCAAAGCAAGTGTACCCCTACGGCGCTGTCTACACCTCCGGAAATAAGTGCGGCTATATTCATAAATCTGTTTTTTTTGTTAGCCGCAAAGGTACACTACTTTGCCGGGAATGGAAATACCCTATTTAGGGGATATTTATCTTCCGTACAGCTTGTCTATCAGATCATTTCTGCCAATGCGCTTAAGTTCGCTGATAATGGCTCTTCTCTCTTCCGGCTTGTACCAGAAGAAGAACATGCGCTGTGCCAACTTTTCTTTGGGAGTCTTGGCAGAGAATACCGGTTCGAGTGTGTAAGGATGGAAGCCAGTATACCATGCTTCGGTGGCTACGGTCATCGGAGTAGGAGTGAAGTCCTGTACTTGTTCCAGGTGGAAATCCAGCCGCTTGGTAATTACAGCCAGTTCGGCCATGTCTTCTTCCGTGCATCCGGGATGACTGCTGATGAAGTAAGGAATAATCTGCTGACGCAGATTTAACTCTTTGTTCAGCTTGTCGAAGATTCGTTTGAATCGCTGGAACTGCTCGAAAGGCGGTTTTCGCATGAGGTACAAAACACGGTCGCTTGTATGTTCCGGTGCCACTTTCAGTCGTCCGCTCACGTGGCGGGCAATAAGTTCTCGGGTATACTGTGCAGTGCTCTGGTTTACAGCGGGGTCTTTGCTTTCGTGAAGCAGTAAGTCGTAGCGTACTCCGCTTCCGATGAAGCTCTTCTTGATACCGGGCAATGCATCTACCGACTTGTAAATGTCGAGCAACGGACGGTGGTCTGTATTCAGATTAGGGCATACTTTCGGATGAATGCACGAAGGACGCTTGCAGCGCCGGCACATCTTCTCGTCTCGTCCGCGCATCATGTACATATTGGCAGACGGTCCCCCTAAATCACTCAAATAGCCTTTGAAGTCGGGCATTTCGGTGATAGCTTTTACCTCGCGCAGGATACTTTCCTTGCTGCGGCTGACAATGAATTTTCCCTGATGTGCAGAGATGGTACAAAAAGCACATCCTCCGAAGCATCCGCGGTGAATGTTGACGGAGAATTTAATCATTTCGAAAGCCGGAATTCGCTTTCCCTTGTATTTCGGATGCGGCAAGCGGGTGTAAGGAAGGTCGAATGACATATCCAGTTCACCTTGTGTCATTGGTGGGTAAGGAGGGTTCACTACCACTGCCTGATTGCCGGTTTCCTGCCAGATACGAGCCGCTTCGTATTTGTTGGACTCTTCTTCTATGTGTCGGAAGTTTTCGGCCTGTTTCTTCTTGTCTTTCAAACACTCTTCGTGAGAGAAAAGACGCAGGTCTCCTTCTTGTGGAGAGAATTCCTTGCTCGGACACAGATAAGCAGTTTGCGGTAAATCTTTCGGTAATTCCGGTGAATGGTGCAGATGCTTGCACAAGTCGGTAAGCGGTTTTTCTCCCATACCATAAATCAGCAAGTCGGCTCCCGATTCAAGCAAGATAGAAGGACGTACCTTATCCTCCCAGTAGTCGTAATGAGTCAGTCGGCGCAGGGAAGCTTCTATTCCTCCCAATACGACCGGTACGTCCGGGTAAAGTTTCTTTAGTATTTGGGTATAGACAATACTCGGATATTCCGGACGCATGTCATGGCGTCCGTCGGGAGTATAAGCATCTTCGCTTCGAAGTCGTTTGTTGGCTGTGTATTTATTGACCATGCTGTCCATGCATCCGGCAGATACACCGAAAAACAGACGGGGGCGTCCCAGCTTTTTGAAGTCGCGTAAATCGTCTCGCCAGTTAGGTTGGGGTACAATGGCTACACGCAGTCCCTGCGATTCCAGCATTCTTCCGATAACTGCTGCTCCGAACGACGGATGGTCTACGTAAGCATCTCCACTGAACAGGATGACATCGAGTTCTGTCCATCCTCTCAGCTCTATTTCTTTTTTGGTTGTAGGCAACCAGTCGGTTAGCTTATACTCTTTCAATGTTTTGATTGTTTGAAGGTTGATGAATATCCTGAATATCTTTTCAGCAATTAAGGAGTTAAGAATTTGAAGTAGTCAAAAAGCAAGGAGGTGAACAACTGGATTTTCCGATACATTGCTTTGTGCCATGTATTGGTCTCACTGTGTGTTTCTCTTTTCTTTTCTGACTGCTTGTTTTTCTTAACTCCTTAATCTTTTTGTATTTCTTTTACTCTGTGGCAGAAGCAGTATTATTGTCTTCCTTTTCTTCTTCCCATTTAATATAAAGCATAATCAGTTGGTGTAAGCCGAATGCTTTCATATTGTTATGGTAAATTACATCAATGCATAAGTCCAGCAAATCTTTGCTGTTTCCTTCCATTGATGAAATCAGAGAACGTATGTTCAGTTTTAATTTGTCGAGCACGCTTTCGTCTACAATACCATTGCTGTCTATCAACTGTTGGAACAGAGAATACTTCTCGATGGTCTGCAGATGGGCATCCGATACCTCGATGGAACGTGTACCCGATGGATTGGCTTGTATTGTGTACATGACTTTTCAGTTTTTAAGTTAGTGTACGGATGAACAAGTTAAATTTCACCTAATGCAAATTTCTCCGGATGCTTACCTTTAAAATGCTTGAAGTAGAGTTTTATTTCTCGCATGTCTTTCTCAATATCTCCACTTGGAATCAAGTATTTATTAGCAGAAATACATTTTTTCTCGTAGTCGATACCAATCAGGACAATGGGAATCTGAGCTCCTAATGCAATGTAGTAAAAGCCTTTTTTCCATTCTGGGTTTGCAGAACGTGTTCCTTCCGGTGTAATTGCTAAATGAAACTTTTCGCTCTTTTTTATTTGTTGGATAATCTGATCTACCATCGAAGTGCGTTTGCTGCGGTGTACAGGTATTCCCCCCATCCATCGGAACAGAATTCCCAAAGGAAAGAAAAACCATTCTTTCTTCATCATAAAGCCGGATTCACGCCCTATTGAGCTAATGAAAAGCTTGCCGATGAACAAGTCCCAATTGGTGGTATGAGGAGCTGCGCAGATAATACACTTGTCGAAGTCCGGAACATTGACTTCAGCTTTCCAGCCTAATACTTTTTGGTAGATAAACCGGCAAATAGTTTGTTTCATTCGTATTATTTACCCAATTCTTCTAATTTTTTGAATATTGCTTCCACTTCTGTATTGAAGTCGCTTTTCAGTTTCTTGTAGAATACCTTTACACTTCCCGGTTCAGTATGGCTGATACGGCTGATGATATCTCTTCTTAAGTTTACAATTTGCAAAAACAGCTGGCTGATTGCTTCTCTGTTTTCTTCTTTTGCATTCATGCTTTCTACGATACATAAGCCTGCTACCAGGTCTGAGATATAGTTAACATTTTTCTTTAAGTTTCTTCTATTAGCCATAGTTGTAAGTTTTTAGAAGTTTATAATAAGTTTGTTTCGGGGGTAAAGATAACCTTTTTGCTCGACAATTCCTATTAATTACAGTTTTATATGCTTGTATTTTCCATGTGCTTTTATAATTGGAGACGGTATGTAGCAGGAAAGAATCTGATTGTTATTCTGATTTTGTATGATATGGGGATAAAGAGGATATAAAATGTCTTCGGCAGGAAACCTTTGTAACGTCTTTTTTGAATTGAAGAAAAGTTCTTCGGATTCTTTTATATTTCCGAAAAAAACACGAAATTTGCACAGACGTAGAATTATTTACATCTTATTATATAATAATACAATTATGACAAAAAGTGCATTACAAATTGCAAGAGCTGCTTATCAGCCTAAATTGCCTAAAGCGCTGAAAGGTGCAGTAAAGGTACAGGAAGGAGAACCGACTCAGTCTGTAGCAGACCAGGAAGCTATTAAAGCTTTGTTCCCGAATACTTACGGTATGCCGTTGATCAAGTTTGTAGAAGGTGAAGCTACTGAACATGCTCCTATGAATGTAGGTGTAATCTTGTCTGGTGGTCAGGCTCCGGGCGGACACAACGTAATCTCTGGTTTGTTCGATGGTATCAAGAAATTGAACGCTGAAAACAAACTGTACGGTTTCATCTTGGGTCCTGGCGGTTTGGTTGATCACAAATATATTGAATTGACTTCTGACATTATCGATGAATACCGTAACACTGGTGGTTTCGATATCATTGGTTCTGGCCGTACTAAATTGGAAAAAGAAGAACAGTTTGAAAAAGGTTATGAAATCTTGAAAGAACTGGGTATCAAAGCTTTGGTTATTATCGGTGGTGACGACTCTAATACTAACGCCTGTGTATTGGCTGAATACTATGCAGCTAAGAACTATGGTGTACAGGTAATCGGTTGTCCTAAGACTATCGACGGTGACTTGAAGAACGATATGATTGAAACTTCATTCGGTTTCGATACTGCTTGTAAGACTTACGCTGAAGTAATCGGTAACATCCAGCGCGACTGTAACTCAGCACGCAAATACTGGCATTTCATCAAGTTGATGGGTCGTTCGGCTTCTCACATTGCATTGGAATGTGCTTTGCAGGTTCAGCCTAACGTATGTATCATTTCTGAAGAAGTTGAAGCTAAGAATATGTCTTTGGATGATGTAGTAACTTACATCGCTCAGGTAGTAGCTGACCGTGCTGCTGCTGGCAACAACTTCGGTACTGTATTGATTCCGGAAGGTTTGATCGAGTTCATCCCGGCTATGAAGAGTCTGATTGCTGAATTGAACGACTTCTTGGCTCACAATGGTGAAGAATTCAACAACATCAAACGTTCTAAACAGCGTGAATATATCATCAGCAAGTTGTCTCCGGTTAACTCTGCTATCTACGCTTCTCTGCCAGAAGGTGTAGCTCGTCAGTTGTCTTTGGATCGTGACCCACACGGAAACGTACAGGTTTCTTTGATCGAAACTGAAAAACTGTTGTCTGAAATGGTTGCTACTAAGTTGGCTGCTTGGAAAGAAGAAGGCAAGTTCGTAGGTAAATTTGCTGCTCAGCACCACTTCTTCGGTTACGAAGGTCGTTGTGCTGCTCCTTCTAACTTCGATGCTGACTACTGCTATGCATTGGGTTACACAGCTTCTATGTTGATGGCTGCTGGTAAGACTGGTTATATGTCATCTGTACGCAACACAACTGCTCCTGCTGAAGAATGGATTGCAGGTGGTGTGCCTATCACAATGATGATGAACATGGAACGTCGTCACGGCGAAATGAAACCAGTTATCCAGAAAGCATTGGTTAAATTGGATGGTGCTCCATTCAAGGCTTTCGCTGCACAGCGTGAAACTTGGGCTAAGGAAACTGCTTATGTATATCCGGGTCCTATCCAGTACTTCGGTCCTACAGAAGTTTGCGACCAGCCGACTAAGACTTTGCAGTTGGAACAAGCTAAATAAGAATTGTTTCTGATAGCGAAATAAATAAGTAATGTCATTCTGAACATGGGGAGACAGGGCATGCGATGCGTGCCGGATGTATTTCCTCTTGTTCGGGATGACATTTTTAAATGTAAAAAAAGAGACGATATGGTGAAAGAACCGCCCATACAGGTGGTAAATAAAACGCGTAAGACAGCGAAACAAAAGCGCACAAAGACTGTACGCTCCAAATCTGCTGCTTCAGGAAACCGGAAAAAGAAGAAAGACTCTGAATATTCTTCTATTCCCTTGTGGCTGAAGTATGTGATTCTGGGAGTGTCTGCTGCTTTGTTTGTGATTGTCTTTTATTACTTTTTCATTCGTCCCTATACTTACCGGTGGAAACCTTGTTATGGTGTGAAAGCCTATGGTGTATGTTTGCCTCAAGGATATAGCGTACATGGGTTCGACGTATCACATCATCAGGGGAAAATAGATTGGGAAGAATTACATAAAACCCAGCAAACTCCTTTCCCCGTTCGTTTTGTCTTTATGAAAGCTTCCGAAGGAGGCGATTTCAGTGATACAGCTTTCGTACGCAATTTCGATATGGCCCGTCAGTATGGCTTTATTCGCGGTGCTTATCATTTTTATAATCCAAAGACCGATGCAGCCCGTCAGGCCGATTTCTTTATCCGTTCGGTAAAACTTGAACCCGGAGATTTACCTCCTGTTCTTGATATTGAAACACGCAGCAAGGACGTTCCCAAGCTACGTCGCGATTTGAAAATATGGCTTGACAAGATTGAGAAACATTATCATGTAAAGCCTATTCTTTATACTTCTTATAAGTTCAAGAACCGTTATCTCAACGATTCGATATTCGATTCATATCCATATTGGATAGCCCATTATTATGTAGATTCAGTGGAATACAAAGGGCAGTGGAAGTTCTGGCAGCATACCGATGTGGGAACATTGCCGGGAATCGATGAATCGGTAGACTTGAATGTATTCAATGGAAATATGGAAGAGCTGCTCCAGCTCACTATTCCGAAAGAATAAATAAACAGACCTGTATCCTTTTGTTATCGGGAATAATTCGTATCTTAGCGCGGATTTTCCGATAACTATTATTGTATCCCTATCTGTGTTTAGTGATACAATTCTCTTTGTTTTACTTTAAAAAACAATCTATGAAGAAATATTCTTATTTACTTCCTATGACTATTATGGCTACAGTAGCCAATGTATATGGAGCCAATCGAGGGGCTGACAGACCGAATGTGGTATTTATTTATGCCGATGATATTGGTTACGGTGATTTAAGCTGTAACGGAGCGACTACCATTCATACTCCACATGTGGAACGTTTGGCTGCAAACGGTATCCGTTTTACCAATGCGCATGCTGCAGCAGCTACCAGTACGCCTTCTCGCTATGCCATGCTGACAGGGGAATATGCGTGGCGTCGGCAGGGGACCGGAATTGCTGCCGGTAATGCCGGTATGATTATCCGTCCGGAACGTTATACGATGGCCGATCTTTTCAAAAGTGCAGGATATACGACCGGAGTAGTCGGTAAATGGCATTTAGGCTTAGGAGATAAGCAAGGTACACAAAACTGGAATGAAACCCTTACTCCCGGTGTACGCGATTTGGGATTCGATTATTCGTATATTATGGCTGCTACAGGCGACCGCGTTCCTTGTGTGTTTGTAGAAAATGACCGGGTAGACAATCTGGACCCTTCGGATCCGATAGAAGTCAGTTACGAAGCCAATTTCCCCGGTGAACCTACCGGAAAAGAACACCCTGAAATGTTGCGTATGCATCCGTCGCACGGGCACGATATGACCATTGTGAACGGAATTTCCCGTATCGGCTATATGAAAGGGGGAAAGAAAGCACTTTGGAAAGACGAGAAAATTGCAGAAACCTTGACCGAGAAGGCCATCCGCTTTATCGAACAGCAGAAAGATAAACCATTTTTTCTTTATCTGGCTACACAAGATGCCCATGTTCCCCGTGTACCGGGAGAGCAGTTTGCCGGTAAGAGTGGAATGGGGCCTCGTGGCGACTGCCTGCTTGAATTCGACTGGACGGTAGGGCAGGTACTCGATGCTTTACAGCGTTTGGGACTGGATAAAAACACTTTGGTTATTCTTTCGAGCGACAATGGTCCGGTAGTAGACGATGGATATAAAGACCAGGCGGTAGAATTGTTGGGCAATCATAAGCCGGGAGGAATATACAGAGGAGGAAAGTATAGTGCTTACGAAGCCGGAACCCGTGTCCCCTGTATCTGGAGCTGGCCGGCTCAGATTAAGTCCGGACAGGTTTCCGATGCTTTGGTCAGCCAGATAGACTGGATGGCTACTTTGGCAAAAGTAGTTGGAGCGGATATCCCCCAAGGTGCAGCTCCCGACAGTCGGCCACAGCTGGATGCATGGACAGGCAAGGATAAAATTGGACGTGAAACACTGGTTACCCAAAATGCAGCCAACAATCTTTCTTTACTTTCCGGAGAGTGGAAATACATCCGTCCGGGTGGAGGTGCAGCGTATGAGTATAATGTAAACATCGAACTGGGAAACAGTAAAGAACCTCAGTTGTATAATCTGAAGCAAGATCCTCAGGAGAAGCACAATGTGGCGACTCAGTATCCGGAAATACTGAAAGTGATGAGTGAAAAGCTGGAAGATATCGTAGACGGACGCTATGGACTTCCTTTATATTAAAAAAATACCTTCTATAATAAATGATTTAAGATGAAGAATACAAGTTTGTTTTATTCAGTGGCAGGATTTGCTACGTTGAGTGCTGTAGCTTCTTCCTGTCAGCAGAAGCAGGAAGAACAGAAAAAATATAATATCGTTTACATCATGACCGACGATCATACGGCCCAGATGATGAGTTGCTATGACACACGCTATATGGAAACCCCCAATCTGGACCGTATTGCGGCAGATGGAGTCCGTTTTACCAATAGCTTTGTAGCCAATTCACTGAGTGGTCCGAGTCGTGCATGTATGATTACCGGCAAACATTCGTGTGCCAACAAGTTTTACGACAATACGACCTGTGTGTTCGATTCTGCCCAGCAAACTTTCCCGAAGCTGTTGCAGAAGGCAGGTTATCAGACTGCCTTAGTCGGTAAATGGCATCTCGAGAGTCTTCCTACCGGTTTCAATTATTGGGAGATTGTGCCGGGACAAGGCGACTATTACAATCCGGATTTCATTACACAAAACAACGATACGGTTCATCGTCACGGGTATATTACCAACCTGATAACCGATGATGCCATCGACTGGATGGAAAACGGACGCGACAAGTCGAAACCTTTCTGCCTGCTCATCCATCATAAAGCGATTCACCGCAACTGGATGGCAGATACCTGTCATCTGAATCTGTACGAAGACAAGACCTTCCCGCTGCCCGAAACTTTCTTCGACGATTACGAGGGCCGTCCGGCTGCTGCAGCCCAGGAAATGAGTATTGTGAAAGATATGGATATGATTTACGACCTCAAGATGCTGCGTCCGGACAAACAGTCCCGTCTGAAGACAATGTACGAAAGATTCCTCGGTCGTATGGATGAGGCCCAGCGTGCAGCATGGGATAAGTTCTATGGTCCGGTAATCGAAGATTTCTACAAGAAAAATCCGCAGGGAAAAGAACTTGCAGAATGGAAGTTCCAGCGTTATATGCGCGACTATATGAAGACTGTGAAATCGCTTGACGAGAACGTGGGCCGTGTGCTCGATTATCTGAAAGAAAAGGGTTTGTTGGATAATACACTGGTAGTCTACACTTCCGACCAGGGATTCTATATGGGTGAGCATGGCTGGTTCGACAAGCGTTTTATGTACGAAGAATCCATGCGTACTCCACTTATTATGCGTCTGCCTGCCGGCTTCGACCGCAGAGGTGATGTTACAGAACTGGTACAGAACATCGACTATGCACCGACCTTCCTCGAACTGGCTGGAGTAGAAGTGCCGTCGGACATTCACGGGCAGTCTATGCTTCCGTTGCTTCGGGGTGAGCAACCCAAAGACTGGCGGAAGGCCCTTTACTATCACTTCTACGAATATCCGGCCGAACACATGGTAAAACGCCATTACGGTGTACGTACCGACCGTTACAAACTGATTCATTTCTACAATGATATAGATGTGTGGGAATTGTACGATTTGCAGAACGACCCGCAAGAACTCCATAATCTGTACGGGCAGAAAGAATACGAAGCCGTTGTATCCGACTTGAAACAACAGTTGCTTCAGTTGCAGGAGCAATATAATGATCCTGTCCGCTTTTCGCCAGACCGCGATAAAGAATAATCAATAGAAGGGGATAGAAACTGTATTATACTACAATCGGCGACGTCGGCTGTACAATCGTTGTCGTCGATTGTAGAGTCAACGCCGCCGATTGTACAGCCGACGTCGTCGGATGAAACAGGATACAGGTCACGCTGCGCCGGAAAACCTGTCTCGTACGGGTTGTATAGCAATATGTAGAACTTTAACCAAAGGACTTGTCGTGTCAGCTGTTTTGAAGCTGGCGGAACAAGTCTTTTTGTTTTTCGGTAAGCTGAGAAGGAATTGTAACCTGGTAATTTACAATCAGGTCGCCACAACGGTTCTCTTTGTATACCGGGAATCCTTGCTGACGTAACCGTACCTTTGTATTGTTCTGTGTACCCGGTTTTACTTTCAGTCTGACTTGTCCGTTCAGTGTGTGAACCAGTACTTCACCTCCCAGTACGGCTGTATAAAGATCTATCTGCACATCGGTATACAAATCATCTCCTTCCCGTCGGAATGACGGATCGTCTGCTATCTGGAACGTGATGTACAAATCACCGTTCGGGGCGTTGTTGGCTCCTTTTTCTCCATATCCTTTCAAGCGGATAGTCTGTCCGTCTTTTACTCCGGCAGGAACGGTGATACGTATATTTTGTCCGTTGATACTGAAAGTCTGTTTATGAGTAACAGCCGCTTCACGAAGGCTTAATGGCATGTGCGCATGGATGTCCTCTCCTTGCATAGGATGAGTGCTGAAATGAGCTGCGCCATGTCCGAACAGCTCTTCGAAAAAATCGGAGAACCCACTTGCATTCCTTCCGAATCCGGAAGTAAAATCGCTTCCATTTCCACTGTACCAATATTGGCTGCGGTTTCCCTGCTGAGCCTGATACTGGCGCTGTTGTGCTTCAAATTCTTCTGCATGCTTCCAGTTTTCACCGTAAGCATCGTATTTCTTTCGTTTTTCCGGATCACTTAATACCTCATTCGCCTCATTGATTTGCTGGAACTTATCCTTGGCGGATTCGTCGTTCGGATTCAGGTCCGGATGGTATTGACGTGCCAGTTTACGGAAGGCTTTTTTTATTTCCTCCTGTGTGGCATTTTTGTCTACACCCAATACTTTATAATAATCGATGAATGACATATGTATATTGTTTTTTCGGATGAATTCAATAAAAAATCCCCTTTCCTGTCTGGGTAGAGAGGGAAAGAGGATTAAAAGTTAGGTTACTATTTGTTTAATGAATCTCAATGACTCTGTTTACTTTTGCTTTTTCTTCGGCTGTCTGTTTCGGCAAAACGATGCTCAATACACCGTCGTTGACGTTGGCTAAGATCTTTTCTTTTTCTACATCGTCCGGAAGAACCAAAGCCTGTTCGAATTTGGAGTATGAGAATTCTCTCCGCAAGTATTTCTTGTTTTCTTTATCCTCTTCCTTGGTTTCGTTCTTCTTCTCCATGCTGATCACCAACTCATTATTGTCGGTGAGATGGATATTGAAATCTTCTTTAGTCATACCTGGAGCTGCTACTTCTACCTTGTAATCCGTATTGCTTTCTATCACATTAATGGCAGGAGCGGTAGCATTGGCTTTTACCATCCAGTCGTTGTCAAAGAAATCATTAAAAATACTCGGTAACCAATTCTGATTGTTGTACTTTCTAATCGGCATCATAGTTGTAATCTCCTATAATTAAGTTGTTTATTTTTATCTTTTCTTCCCGTAGGTCTTTCAACCTGCGGTCACTTACATGTAAGCAAAGAGTATACCAGCAAGCCTTTTTGTCAGATAGGGAAAGGAGCTATTTAACCCTTTGAAAACCTTCTTAAACTATCGCAGGCAGATATTAAACTTTTGTAAACTTTGTTTACTGTTATACGCGGAAAAAGACTGACACAGACCGACATTTTGGCATGAAACAAGGCTGGTTTAACTGAAATTTTGTATATTTGCTGAATAAAAATAAGATAGTAGTATGAAAAAGACAATCTATGCATGGGCTAGTATCCTTTTAGGATGTACCATTCTGGCCGCAGGTTTTGTATTCTTTATTAATCCCTATAATATTGTTCCGGGAGGTGTGTACGGGGCAAGTATCGTGCTGCACAACCTCTTTCCTTCCATTCAGGTCGGTACGTTCGGTTATATGTTTGATATCCCTTTGCTCATTCTTTCGGTCCTTTTACTGGGAGCAAAACTGGGAACACGCACCATAGCAGCGGCACTGATAACTCCTTTGCTGATGAATGTCATGTCGCATTTGGTATACCCTACCCAGGAAGCACTGGAGCGCCTGGACCCGGCACAGCTTTTGGGTGGCACAATGAATATGTCCGAGCACCTGATGCTGACAAGTATCATTGGAGCTACGGTAATTGGAATAGGTACGGGGATTGTAATCCGCAATCAGGCTACCACAGGAGGCAGTGATATTGTTGGCATGTTGCTTCAGAAATATTGCCACATACGTTTTTCCCGGGCAATTCTGCTGGTCGATGCTACGGTAGTATGTTTCGGGTTGTTGGTCATAGGGTTCGGAATAGGAAGCGCCAATGATTCTACCCAGCCTTCGTGGCATTTGTCTTTTTACTCACTGATATCCATATTCGTGATTTCACGTGTCATTGCTTATGTCATCAATGGAGAGAAAAACGACAAATTGATTTTTATTATCAGCAACAAGAATCTGCCAGAGCTTCGACGGTATATTCTGGAGGACTTGGACCGTACAGCTACCTATATCAAAAGTAGTGGACTTTACACACGGGAGGATAAGGAGATGATTTTCATGGTAGTCAGTTATAAGGAAGTAGCCGGTCTGAAATTGAAGATAAAAGAGGCCGATCCGCGTGCGTTTGTGGTAGTGACCGATGCGTACGATACATTTGGAGAGGGATGGAAGCAATTGCCGTCGGCTCACGAATTGGATCCGGAATAAGTCGGAGCGAGAGGGACGGAAACCTGCTGAAACAGCAAAGTCGTTAAAGAGAGTGTAAATGTCATGCCGACAGCATTCAATTCTCTTTAACGACTTTGTTTTTATCCGGAAATCCAGTGTTTATTGGTCTGGATTCTTTACTTTGCCTTTGTATTTTTCAGGAAGATCCTTTTCTATTTCCTTGTACGATTCTTCCATCAGCATTTTCAGATTATCGTTTCCTTTACCGATAGGGTATATCGGTTTATGGATAGTGAGCTTCATCCGATGCCAGGAAAGCAGTTTACCTGTGCGAGGCAGGATTTCGAACGAACCGTCGATAGTCAGTGGTACTACAGGAAGCTGTAACTGGTCGGCCAGCTGGAAGGCTCCTTTTTTAAAGTCGGCCATATGTCCGGTAAAGGTTCGTGCTCCTTCAGGGAATACTACCAGCGAAGTACCTCCCTGCAACACACTTTGTGCATGTTTAATGG
The DNA here is from genome assembly GCF_037890285.1 of Phocaeicola sp. HCN-40430. Lineage (NCBI taxonomy): Bacteria > Pseudomonadati > Bacteroidota > Bacteroidia > Bacteroidales > Bacteroidaceae > Phocaeicola > Phocaeicola sp. HCN-40430. The sequence continues at coordinate 78,964 of NZ_JBBKBS010000007.1, read as the reverse complement.
TTTCGTACACTTTGCGTGGACTGGATTTGTCTACAAAGATGAATCCGGCCGATTCGCATGCTTTTCCTACGAAAGGTATTTTCCGCAGACTTTTTTTCATCATCCACTTGAAGTTACGTTTCAGGAAGCCATACACCAGAAAGATGTCGAATGCTCCCTGATGGTTTGCAACGAATACATACGAAGTCTTATGGTCGATGTGTTCCCATCCGGTTACTTTTACCGGAAGCAAAAACAGATAACAGGTCAGTTGCGACCATATTTTACCGGGATAATATCCCCAGAAGTGTCCGTTTCCTAACCAGCAGCCCACCATGGTAGTCAGTGCAGTCAGGATGGTCAGCACGAGGAAAATCGGCAGTCCGATACAGATTTGATAGATAATGTATAGCAATCTCATATTCGATAATGTTTTTATGTAATGATTATTCTTTTCGTAACGTAAGAACAGTTATTTCGGGCCAGGCTCCCAAGCGCATCGGGAAGAGTACGTATCCCAATCCGATGTTGACATACAATCCCCGGTTTCCTTCCCGATATAGTCCGTTATGCTCCGGATAGAAGAAACGGGAAGCCGAAAAGCCGAAAATGCGGAATTGCATATCGTGTGTATGTCCGGCAAGCATCAGTTGGATATCTGTTTTAAGGAGTACCTCGCGTCGCCAGTGAGTCGGATCATGGCTCAGCAGTACCTTGAACATTCCCTCCGTACCTTTCATTGCTTTGGGCAGATCGCCTTTGTTCGGAAAAGGCGGATTACCACTGTTTTCTACTCCTACAAGTGCTATCGAGTCGTTGCCGCGGTATAAGTTGACATGTTCATTCATCAGCATCTGCCATCCCATTCCATTCTGTCTGGCTATCAAGGTATCAATATTGGCCAGTCGTTCTGCTTCACTGTTCCATTTCACATAGGTCGCATAGTCATGGTTCCCCAGCACAGAATACACGCCATCTTTGGCGTGAAGTTGGGAAAGAACCGGTATGAACTCTTCCAATTCGCTGGCACGGCTGTTGACCAAATCTCCGGTAAATACAGCAAGGTCTGCCTGTTGCGCATTGCACAAGTCGATGGCACGCTGCATGGCTGTCGCATTTCCTTTCCAGCTTCCTACATGCAAGTCGGAAATCTGTAGAATGCGGTATCCGTCGAATGCTTCAGGCAAATCGGGAGAGGAGAATGTAACCTCCCTTACCTGGAAATGTTCTTTTCCTTTGATGGCACCAAACAGCAGATAGCCAAACAGCAGTAAGCTGGGAATGCAAAGTCCGGGGATTTCTATGGGAGAGCTTGTAAAGCGTTTCCGAAGCAATCGTACCGGCCAGGCCAGAAGGGCAAAAAATGCTTTGGGTACACTGATGCAGATTACTGTTACCAGATAAACTCCCAGATAACTGTGCAACGCTTCATCTCCGATAAGGAATGCCGCTAAAGCAGCCAGCAACAGAACAGTAGGAGTCCACCACAAGCGGTTCCAGCTTTTACGGCCAAGCGGTTTCAGGTACGTTTTATAAATGAACCAGTCTGGCAGAAGCAGTAACAAAAGGAAGAATATGGTAACTCTTAGCAGTATCATGTTTGGTCTTTATACAAGGTTAAGATTGTAGGTTTGCGGTCAGATATTTTCTGATTTGTCCGATGGGAATATTTCTCCGTTTTGCATAGTCTGCCAGTTGGTCTTCGTCAATTTTCCCTACGGCAAAATAACGGGAGGCCGGATGTGCAAACATCAGTCCGCATACCGAAGCGTGCGGTTGCATCATACCGTTTTCCGTAAGACGGATACCAATTCGTTTCATGTCAATCAATTCATCAAGCAGATAGCTGACGGATATATCGGGAAGTGAGGGATAACCCACTGCCGGACGGATACCCTGATAGTCTTCGTTGAGCAATTGTTTCATGGTAAGTTGTTCGTCTTTGGCATATCCCCAAACTTCTTTGCGTATGGTTTCGTGTATCTTTTCGGCTGCTGCTTCTGCCAGTCGTTCGCCCAGTGTCTTGATAAGAAGATGCTTGTAGTCGTCTTCCTTGAACTCCTCTTCCATGCGCTCGTCTATGGTCGTGGCAAATCCTCCCACTGTATCAGTGATACCCGATGCAAGCGGGCGTACAAAATCGCTCAGACACAGGAACGGGTCTTCCGGCTTAATGCGTGTCTGCTGGCGCAGCAACGGGAAGCGTGTACCATTCAGGAGCAGATTGTCACCGTCGGCATTGGCATCCATCAGACGATATACCGCATATACCTTGAAACGTCCGTCTACTGCATTCAGCATTCGGTTGGCTTCCTTATGCAGTTGCATGGCTTCTGCAGCCTTGGCACGTTCATTCTCGGGAAAAGAAGCCAGCCATCCGGCACGGCAGGAGTCACATCCGTGGATATCAGCAATAGCTGCAAAGCGTGGCTGGAATCCCCATGCATGGAAAAAATAAATCCAGTTGATGTATTCGGTAAGGTCGTGAATATCGTATGTTACTACAGTGATATCTGTCTGCATAAATTATGATGGCTTATCGGTCGAACGTCAATGCTTGTCCACGGTGTGCTGTATTTACTTTTCCATTCTCGTATACAACAGTACCGTTGACGAATGTTTTCTCTACCTGTGTGTGGAAACATTGTCCTTCCATCGGGCTCCATGCACATTTGCTAAGGATACACTCCGGGGTTACTGTCCATTCACTTTCCGGATTGACCAGTACCAGATCGGCCTTATAACCAGGGCGGATGTATCCACGTCCGGCTATCTGATACAGTTCGGCTGGGGCATGACACATCTTTTGTACCAGTTGTTCTACAGTGAGTACACCTTGATGTACCAGTTCGAAGATGCTGACCAATGAGAACTGCAGTGTAGGCATACCGGATACAGCCTTCAAGGCTCCTCCTTCTTTTTCACGGAGCAGATGTGGGGCATGGTCGGTGCCGATGACATCGATACGGTTGGTTGTCAATGCCTGGCGGAGTGCATCACGGTCGTGTGCAGTTTTGATGCTGGGATTGCATTTGATGCGTGCTCCCAATGTTTTGTAGTCTTCATCGCAGAAGAACAGGTGCGATACGCAGGCTTCGGCTGTGATGCGTTTTTCTGAGATCGGTTTGTCTTCGAAAAGTTCCAGTTCTCTGGCAGTACTGATGTGCAGAATATGTAAGCGTGCATTTGTTTCCTTGGCCAATTGTACGGCCAGTGCAGAAGAATGATAGCAGGCTTCTTCACTGCGAATCAGCGGGTGATAAGTAATATCGAGATCTTCACCGTATTTCTCTTTATAATATTCCGTGTTCTGGCGGATGATATTCTGGTCTTCACAATGAGTCGCAATCAGCATACCTGCTTCGGAGAAAATCTTTCGCAGCGACTCCATGCGGTCTACCAGCATATTTCCTGTGCTGGCTCCCATGAACAGCTTCACTCCACATACATGCGTCTTATCCAACTGAGCCAACTGGTCGGCATTGTTGTTGGTTGACCCAAAGTAGAAAGAGTAGTTTACGATGCACTTGTGAGAGGCATCGGCAAACTTGGCATTCAAGGCTTCCAGCGTAGTTGTCTGTGGGTTGCAGTTGGGCATATCCATAAACGAGGTGACACCTCCGGCCGCTGCTGCCGCTGTTTCGGTCGACATATCTGCCTTATGCGTCAGACCCGGATCGCGAAAGTGTACATGGTCGTCTATGACACCCGGTATCAGGTAACAGCCTTTGGCGTCGATTTCTTCGTCGCAGGCCTGTGCAGGACGTGCATCACCTGCAATTACTTCGGCTATCTGTTCTCCTTCTATTACTACAGAGCCGGCAAACTTCTTGCCTTCGTTTACAATAATGGCGTGATGTATGAGGGTACGTTTCATTATGAATTTTTCTTTTGAGGATATTTCTTAAACCAACTGTTCCATTTCAGGCGGATGACACCGAATACGGCTTCTCCGAAAATGCTGCTGTTCATCTTGGATGTACCTAACTCGCGGTTGATGAAGATCACTGGTACTTCGATAATTTTAAATCCGCACTTGTAGGCAGTAAACTTCATCTCAATCTGGAAGGCATAGCCTTTAAAGCGTATCTTGTCCAATGGAATTGTTTCAAGCACTTCGCGACGGTAGCATTTGAATCCTGCAGTGGTATCGTGAATGGGAATACCTGTGACGATACGTACATATTTCGAAGCAAAGTACGACATCAGCACACGGCCCATCGGCCAGTTTACCACGTTCACTCCACTCACATAGCGGGAGCCGATGGCTACATCACCACCTTCGTCGTGGCAAGCCTTGTACAAACGCGGCAGGTCATTGGGGTTATGACTGAAATCAGCATCCATTTCGAAAATGTATGCATAATCGTGTGCAATAGCCCATTTGAATCCGGCAATATATGCGGTGCCCAAACCTTGTTTGCCTTTACGCTCTACCATGAACAGACGTTCGGGAAATTCTTTTTGCAGACGGCGGACAATATCGGCGGTTCCGTCCGGTGAGTTGTCTTCTATAATCAGAATGTGAAATACTTTTTCCAGTCCGAACACTGCACGGATGATGTTCTCAATGTTTTCCTTTTCGTTGTAAGTAGGAATAATTACTATACTGTCGCTTGTTGCCATCTTCTGTCTTTATTTATAGGGACAAATATAGCGATAAAACAAATATGGTTGTATATTTGCTGGAAGAAAGAGTAATACTATGGAAAAAATAAGACTTATCAGCAGCTGCTGTCGGGCAGTTTGTGGGATAGGACTGGCTTTTATGCCGGTTCTTGTTCAAGCACAACAGGTAGAGACTCCGCTTATGGGATGGAGTTCGTGGAATACATATCGTGTCAATATTAACGAGGAACTTATACGCAAACAGGCCGATGCCATGGCTGCTTCGGGACTGAAGGAAGTGGGTTACCGTTTTATCAATATAGACGATGGCTTCTTTGGCTATCGCGATGAAACGGGACGCCTGCATACACATCCGCAGCGTTTTCCCAATGGAATGAAAGGTATAGTGGATTATATTCATTCGCTGGGCTTCAAGGCAGGAACCTATTCGGATGCCGGTAGTAATACCTGTGGCTCTATCTGGGACAATGATGTGAACGGCATCAATGTAGGACTTTATGGACACGAGCGTCAGGATGCGGATCTGATGTTCAATGAATGGGGATTCGACTTTATCAAGATTGATTATTGCGGAGCCGGACAGGAGTTGGCACTGGAAGAGCAGAAGCGTTATACTGAAATCTGTAAGGCCATTGAAGAAGTGGCCCGCCACAAAGTATCGGTTAATATTTGCCGTTGGGCTTATCCGGGTACCTGGGTGAAGGGGATAGCCCGTTCATGGCGTATCAGTTCGGATATTACTCCAAACTGGTGGTCGGTGCGCGATATTATACGTAAGAATCTGTATCTTTCTGCTTATGCGGGAGGAGGACATTACAACGATATGGACATGCTGGAGATAGGGCGTGGGTTGAAGCCTGAAGAAGAAGAGGTGCATTTCGGGATGTGGTGTATCATGAGTTCTCCATTGCTGATAGGGTGTGACATGACTACTATTCCGGCAGCATCATTAGAACTTCTGAAAAATAAGGAACTTATTGCCTTGAATCAGGATCCGTTGGGGCTGCAAGCCTATGTGGTTCAGCATGAGGGGAATGGATATGTACTGGTAAAAGACATTGAACAAAAGCGGGGAACAGCGCGTGCGGTGGCGCTTTATAATCCTTCGGATACGTTGTGTCATTTTTCGGTGCCTGCTTCGGTTCTCGAATTAGGAGGGAAGTTGAAAGTACGAGATTTGGTGAAGCGCCGTTCGGAAGGAACACTGAAAGGGGCACTGGTCTATACTTTGCCGGCACATAGTGTGAAGATTTTGCGGGTAGAAGGTGAAACACGTCTTGAGCCTACTGTATATGAGGCTGAATGGGCTTATCTGCCTTGCTTTAATGATTTGGCCAAGCATCCTAAAACTGTAGCTTATACTCCGGTAGAAGGTGCTTCGGAGGGTATGACGGTGAGCTACGTGGGAGGTAGTACGGAAAATTATGCCGAATGGAGTAAGGTGTATAGTGAAAAGGGGGGACAATACGAAATGACTGTTTCTTATGTGCCTGGAAAATATCGTAAACTGGAAGTAGAAGTAAACGGAAAGAAGACCTTACTGACCGATTTGGAAACTGATACGGAGAAAGGGATTTCCCGAATCACCCTTCCTGTAACACTGAATGCGGGATATAATGTAGTACGTATGGGTAGTGCGTACTGCTGGGCACCGGACATCGACTGCTTTACATTGTGTCGTATTGGTAAATAATCAGAATAGGACGACTCTTGTGCCGCCTATCAGAGGGGTGTCCGACCCTTGATAGGCGGTTATATTATTTTTATGTATGGCAGTCGGTAAGCTACCGAACGGGGCAGAAATTCTCCTGTATTTAGGGTATAAATTATGAAAACAATTGTTGATATAATTATATTAGTTTGTTTCTTAGGTTCTTTTGTCTTTATTGTGAGTGATGTGTTGTTGTATTACTTATTGAAGCCAAGAAAGAAACAAAAAAGAATTGTATATTGTATCTTACATAATCTTATTACCATCATATTGTCTTTTTTTATTTTTGCAATATGGAACTTCAAGACTGATGTAATGTCTTATTTTATTTTTCTTCCGGCTGTGTTGGCTGAAATAATAGTTATCCCATTGTTTTATTATTGGATAAATAATCGTAAATAATACATTTAAAGAAATCAGCGGCTGGATAGAAACTAAAAATTTAGGAATACATGTTTCATGTTACGACACCGATACGGTTAAAGTATTACAGACTCCAAAATTAAATTCGAAGGTGTCTTTTCTCATAGTCAAACCTCAATGGAAAGATTTTTATATTATATACGATGCCTATCAAGGGTGGCTCTATATACAAAATATAAATAATGAACAGGAATATGGATGGCTTTCTGTAAAGTATCAGTGTGATAATCCATATACAACTTGTAATTAGCATTTATTAAAATACGATTATTTCCTTTCTTGGTTTGAATGAAATATTTTAGGTATGAATAATTTCTGTACAGTTTGTGTGAAAATATGAAATCAGATTCATTATTTAATAATGATATTCAGATGAGCTACCAATCCTCTTAATTCGCTTTCCGGAAAGATAGTCTTTTTCAGTTTACATTGGGTAGGATCAATGGTGAAGTGAAAAGATGAGGAGAAATCTACCTTTTCCAGATTGGTGCGATGAAAAGAAGCACGAGTCAAATCGCACAGATCGAAGCATGAAGCGGTCAGGTCGCTGTCGTCGAAGTAGGCTTCGTGTAGAAGGCAGTCGCGAAAGACGGTTTTATGTATCTTGATACCCACAAAGTTGGCATAATTCAGCATGCTCTTCTCAAATACCAGTCCGTTGGAAAACTTGTTTAATTCTGTAAATTCGGCTCCAGTCATGCGGCAGTCTGTAAATACTACATCTCTTAACACGTGTCCAAACTTAGTGAGACTAAAGTCGCACGATTCAAAGCGACATGTATCAAAACTGCTGCGTTGAAGATTCGTTTTAGAGAAGTCGCATGCATGGAATGTACATTGGCTGTATTCCGTATCGAGCATTACCTCGTCAAATCGAACCTGTTCGAATAACTGGTTTTCTGTCATTGTAAAAGAAAATTATATTAAAGTTACCAATCAATCTCAGCCAGATGATGACTTTTCAGATACTCATTGGCCTGACTGAAATGTCTGCATCCAAAAAAACTACGGTGAGCAGAACGAGGGGAGGGATGAGAAGCGGTTAATATCAAATGTGTATGCTTGTCTATCAATTTTGCTTTTGATTGGGCATATTTACCCCACAACATAAAAACTAGATGTTCTCTTTGTTCGCTCAGCTTTTTAATGGTGGCATCGGTAAATGTTTCCCAACCCTTTTTACGATGTGATTGGGAATAGCCGCTACGAACAGTCAAAATAGAGTTTAGGAGAAAAACACCTTGATTGGCCCATTTATCCAAACAGCCAGATACTGGAACCGTTTTGTTTAAATCCTTTTCCAGCTCTTTAAAGATGTTTCTTAAAGAGGGTGGTTGGGGAGTTACAGAAGGAACGGAGAAAGCTAGTCCACAAGCTTGTCCTGGAGTGGGATAAGGGTCTTGTCCTAAAATAACGACCTTTACGTTCTCGAACGGGCAATGATTAAATGCATTAAACAGATCTTCCTTTTTGGGAAGGATGTGGAATTTGCTGTATTCTTCTTCTACAAAAGAAATAAGATTGATAAAATAAGCCTTGTCGAATTCTTCGTGCAAGGCTTTTTCCCAGCTTTCTTCGATTGCTATCTTCATCGTTTAAGTTATAAAGATTGCTTTATAGCAAATCAGGCATCAGGTAAATAGTTTCTGCCGGAATATGCTGTTCAATCAGTGCTTCCTTGTCGGCCAAATACAATTTGATAAACTCCTCATGGGTAGAACATTGTTTTTCGGCTTTTCGGTAACATTCGATAGCTTGTGGAATGTTCTGCAAGGCTGTGTATACATGTCCTGCATTCAGATAGTCATTTGTTTGTGGGGAAGCTGAATGAAGCAGTTTTTGGTAGAAATTCAATGCTTTTTCGTATTCTCCAGTCATGAAATAGCACCATCCGATAGCTCGTTGTGCATTTTCCGGAGCTTTTTCCAGATATTCTACTTTGAAGAAATAAGACAGAGCTTTGTCGTACAGACGAAGAGTTGCCAGACATTGTCCGATCTGTAACAGCAGATTGAGATTATCGGGTTGCATCTCTTCTACCTTTCTGAAGTATTCCAGTGCCTGTTCGTACGCATGCATACGTTTATGGCATTGTGCCAAATGCTTGAGTGTCCAAATATGGTCCGGGCGAAGTATATCGGCTTGCATATAAGCTTTGACAGCTTCTGCATATTTCTTCTGTTTCTGTAAAGAAAAGCCCAGTCTTTGCCATAAATCTGCATTATCCGGTTCGGTACGGATTAGTTTCTCATAAAGTTCTGCTGCTTCTTCCATGTAATCTTTGGAGAACAGATGACCGGCTATTTTCTTCAGTGTATCCTGTTGCTGGAGAAGTGGGGCGAGTGCCTGACAATTCCATAAAGCCAATTTGTTTTTGAAGATATCAGTCTGTTCGTTGCGGTACATCCAAAGTTTGTAGAAACGATACAAGTCGTGTATATATTGTCGGCTGCTGGTATCGGTATTATCGGCTTTCTGGATTTTTGCGTTCAGTTTGTCGAAGTCTCCATATACCAAATCATCGTGTTTGGGTAATTCTGAACCTAACATTTGAAGTTGAGATTCAGGCATGGCAACAGTAGCCAGACAAAAAGAGTATTTGTCTGAGTTGCAGAATATGGGCGACTGGAGCAGGATATTGATCATTGATTTTTCTGCTATCTTGTTCGAGTTGAACAAAGCGATGATATCCGGAACTTGTCGGTCGAATGGATAAAACCAATGAGCAATCTGTCGGAAGAATGGGAAACTCTTTAGTTGGGCAAAAGTTCCCATATTAGTATCGGCTCCTTCCATTTGTAACTCACCCAATTCTTGTATACTCTTTTGTACTTGATTTAAATCTTCTTCCCACTCCGGATTCTTGTCTTCCAGGTCTTCAATGTCTTCGATTTTGAAGTCAGGACTTTGCATTTTTGTATTACGCATCATCTTAGGGATGATTTCTTCTCTCATCTTTTTGTCAATCTTTTCTGTTTCACGGGAAAGAAGGAACAGAATCTGGATGGTGGTAAGTTGTTCTATAACTTTAGCATCGTCACTTAAAAGAGAAAGAGCTGCCTGTAGTTCAGGATAAAGAGCCAGTCGTTTTTCCTGATAGTAGGCTACAAGAGCTATACCAATTAAAGCACGTTGTGAAATGAGATGTTCGGAACGAGATTGGTATGTTTGGAGAAGGAATTGGAACTTCTTGGGATCGAACAACTGAAGCAAGCTCAAGGTTACACCACTAAGCATAACAGCCAGATCGAGAACTGGTACTAAAAGCGACTGCATCAATTCATTGGCTTCGTTGAAATCATTTTCTTCCCAAAGCAGAGAAACCCATGCCTTGGAGAACAGGGTATCTGTACTATTTGCATGTCGGGTAGCAATGTCGAGTTGGGCTGCTTGCAATTGTTTTTCATCTTGCATGTAATTCAATTCTGCCATGCCAAAATCTTCAGTGATTCCTTCCAGTTGAATGCAGATGTTTTTGTAGGATGGATGCGGATTTCGGCGGGCATTGCGAAATGCATTTGCAAAATATCCGTTTCCTTTCAGAGTTTTTCGTACTAATTCTGTCTGATCGGCCAGCTCGTATGCAGTCCGTCGCAACCGTTCATACAGCTTACCTTGTTCCGGGTCTTGCATGCCTTGTGCTGCGTATTGCAACATATATCCGTAAGTAGTTTGCAGATTTTCTGCTTTCGATTGCAGTTGCCAGTCTTCGGCTTCTGAGGTGAGAGCATGTAGTTGGGTTAAGGCTTCTTTCAGCCGGTGTTCGTCAAGAAATTGAATAATATCGTTGTACATATTGATTGTCTGATTAGGTAGATGCAAATGTAGCAATATTTTTGTAATTTTGCCGACATCTATAAAAGGAACAATGAATATAGCGGAACTTCAACGTATTTATGCTTCTCACCCTAATGTAGCAGGGTTGACGTCATTACTCGACAATAAAGATATTCGTACTATTTATCTGAAGGGGATGCACGCCTCTTGTGCTTCTCTGTTTGCTTCGGGAATCTTTGATAAGGCTCCTGGTATCTATGTCTTTATTTTAAATGATGTAGAAGAGGCTGGGTATTTTTATCATGATTTGGTACAGGTAAACGGTGATGAACAGATTTTGTTTTTTCCTTCTTCATATCGGCGTGCCATCAAGTACGGACAGAAAGATGCAGCGAATGAGATTCTGAGAACCGAGGTGCTAAGCCGATTGGGAAAGCAGGAATCTTTGGTTGTCGTGACCTATCCGGATGCGTTGGCGGAAAAAGTGGTGTCGTGCCAGTATCTCAGCGACCGTACGTTGAAGCTGGATGTGGGACAACACATCGAGACTGATAAGATTACGGCTCTGCTGGTAGAGTATGGCTTTGAACATGTAGATTATGTGTACGAGCCGGGACAGTTTGCTACGCGAGGAAGTATTCTTGATGTTTACTCGTTTGCATCGGAACTTCCTTATCGAATCGACTTTTTTGGCGATGAAATAGACAGTATCCGTACATTTGAGGTCGAAACCCAGTTGTCTACAGAGAAGAAAACAACTGTAAGTATTGTTCCGGAGTTGATTTCTGCTTCGGGAAGCGATATTTGTTTCCTCGACTTTATCCCACGTCAGACGGTACTTTTCATAAAAGATTTTCTATGGCTTCGCGAACGTATCCAAACGGTGCGTGATGAGGCTCTTTCCCCACAGGCACTAACGGCCTACGAGGGAGAGCAGACCGAACTGATGAATCTGGAAAAGAAACTAGTGGATGGAGCGGAGTTTACTGTAAAGGCATTGGAGTTTAAGCGAGTGGATTTCGGGCATAAGCCTACTGGTACACCCCAGGCTACTTTGGAATTTAACACTTCTATTCAACCTATTTTTCATAAGAATTTTGATATGGTGGCTTCTGTGCTGACGGAATATTTGCAGCGTAATTACAAGCTTTATATCTGTTCGGACAGTATGAAGCAAACAGACCGTTTGCGAGACATTTTTAAAGAAAGGGGAGACCGTATCAGTTTTGAACCGGTAGACCGTACTTTACATGAAGGTTTTGTAGACCATACTCTAAAATGTTGCATCTTTACCGATCATCAGATTTTTGACCGCTTTCATAAGTATAATCTTCGCAGTGATAAGGCACGTAGCGGAAAAGTCGCTTTGTCACTGAAAGAACTGAATCAGTTTGAGCCGGGGGATTATGTCGTACATATAGACCATGGAATCGGTAAGTTTGCCGGACTGGTACGTATTCCCAATGGTAATACGACACAAGAGGTTATCAAACTGATTTATCAGAACGATGATGTGGTATTTGTATCGATTCATTCGTTGCATAAGATCTCCAAATACAAAGGTAAAGAAGGAGAGCAACCCCGTATCAGTAAGTTGGGTACAGGAGCATGGGAGAAAATAAAAGACCGTACCAAGACCAAAATCAAGGATATTGCCCGCGATTTGATTAAGTTATATTCGAAACGCAGACAGGAAAAAGGATTTAAATATAGCCCGGACAGTTTCCTGCAACATGAATTGGAAGCCAGCTTTTTATATGAAGATACTCCCGATCAGTTGAAAGCTACTCAGGAGGTAAAAGCGGATATGGAAAGCGACCGTCCGATGGACCGCCTTGTTTGTGGGGATGTAGGTTTCGGTAAGACTGAAGTGGCAGTGCGTGCGGCTTTCAAGGCTGTAGCCGATAACAAACAGGTGGCCGTGCTGGTACCAACTACGGTTTTGGCTTATCAACATTTCCAAACCTTCAAAAAGCGTTTGGAAGGATTGCCTTGTAAGGTCGATTATCTGAGTCGTGCACGTACGGCGAAAGATACCAGCCGTATCTTGAAAGAACTGGAAAATGGAGATATTAATATCTTAATCGGTACGCATAAGATAATCGGGAAGACTGTAAAATTCAAGGATTTGGGATTACTGATTATCGATGAGGAACAGAAGTTTGGGGTAAGTGTAAAAGAGAAACTCCGTCAGATAAAAGTAAATGTGGATACACTTACTATGACGGCAACTCCTATTCCCCGTACACTTCAGTTTTCACTGATGGGAGCTCGCGATTTATCTGTCATTCAGACCCCTCCTCCCAACCGTTATCCTATTCAGACCGAGGTTCATACCTTTAATGAAGAGATAATCATGGAAGCTATCAACTTTGAGATGAGCCGAAACGGACAGGTGTTCTTTGTGAACAACCGGATTCAGAATCTGGCAGAACTGAAAGCACTGATTCAGCGAAATATTCCAGACTGTCGCGTATGTATCGGTCACGGGCAGATGCAGCCTGAAGAGTTGGAAAAAATTATATTTGGTTTTGTAAATTACGATTTCGATGTGTTGCTGGCAACTACTATTATAGAAAGTGGTATTGATATTCCTAATGCCAATACCATTATCATTAATCAGGCACAGAATTTTGGCTTGAGCGATTTGCATCAGATGCGTGGTCGTGTAGGCCGAGGTAACAAGAAAGCGTTCTGTTATCTGCTGGCTCCTCCTTTGTCTTTGCTGACTCCTGAGGCTAAGCGCAGACTTCAGGCTATAGAGAACTTCAGTGATTTGGGAAGTGGTATTCACATTGCCATGCAAGACCTTGATATCCGTGGTGCTGGAAACATGCTGGGAGCAGAGCAGAGTGGATTTATTGCCGATTTAGGTTATGAAACTTATCAGAAGATTCTGTCGGAAGCTGTGACTGAATTGAAGAATGAAGAGTTTGCCGACTTATACGCAGAAGAAATCAAGGCTGGAGAGGAGAAAATCAGCGGTGAAGAGTTTGTAGACGAGTGCACGGTAGAAAGTGACTTGGAATTGCTGTTCCCGAATGAGTATATTCCGAGTAGCAGTGAGAGAATGTTGCTGTATAGAGAGCTCGACAAACTGGAACTTGACAGGGATGTAGAGGCCTTTAAAGCTCGTCTTGTGGACCGTTTTGGAAAGATTCCACCAGAAGGAGAAGAACTCATTCGTATTGTTCCTCTTCGCCGACTGGGAAAACGCTTAGGAATAGAGAAGATTATTCTGAAGGCCGGACGTATGACACTATACTTTGTAAGTAATCTGGAAAGTCCTTATTACCAGAGTATGGCATTTGGAAAGATTATCGACTATATGTCTAAATATCCTCGTAACTGCAACTTGCGTGAACAGAATGGAAAACGCAGTATGGTGATTAAAGAAATTGGGGATGTTGTTTCGGCTGTACGAATCTTGCAGGAAATCATCAGTCTGTAGAATAAATTTCAGAAGAAATCAGCCTGCTTTACTTAAAAAAGTAGAGCAGGCTGAAAAATAAAATTATAAGAACGAAGAAACGTTTATTTTTCCTTCTTGAATTTCCTTCAAAACAATTCTTGCCAAATTAAAGAAGTCTTGGTCTTCTCCCATGTCTTTTTCTCCCCATAGGGGATTAGACAATGATTCTGGAGTATAGAAACAACTTCGAACCATATACTTGAGCATATTTTTTTCATCTTTTAAGCGGTAATAGCAGAAAGCGATGTAGCCGTAGAAGTCTTTTACCTCTTCTGGATACTCTTTCTCTATCCAATGATAAAGTTGAACTGCTTCTTTAAAATGTTCATATCTCATATAAGTGGTTGCAGCCAGTTGTGCAGTTTCTGCTTTTTCCATTGCGAATGATTCTGCTTTTCTGAATGAACATTCTGCTTCTATCATTTTTCCTTCGGATACGAATAGTTCTCCTTGAACGAGATACAGCTCACTGAATTCTCCATCGTAGGTAAGCCCGTTGATAACGTCTTTTTCGCTTTCTTCGTATTCACCTTTTACTAAGTGAGATACAGCACGTTTATGATATACATTGGCTCTTTCAAAGTTTTCCAAGTCGTTGCTTTCCAGAAGTTTGTTGCAATATTGAATCGTTTCATCGTATTTTTTGTCGATGAAATAGCAAGCCATCAGTACCATCCGAATCCGTGTTTTGTTGGAAACGGACTGCTCTACCTGCTTATAGCATTTGCATGCGGAAGTCCCATCTCCTAAAAGCTGAAAACAATAACCTTTCATTTCAATACATGTCAGATCGTTTTCGTTTATGGTCAGTGCAAACTCTACGGATTCCATGGCTTGTTCTATTTCGCCCATCTGCAGGTAACAGCGGGTGAGTTCTGTCCAATAGTATAGATTGTATGGATCTTCATCCAATAGTTTATTATAATAAACGGTAGCTTGTTCTACACTTTTGAACGAATAATGATAATCAGCCATTGATTCCAATACTTCTATATCATTGGGAGCCTGTCTGTAAGCTTTTTGTAGCCAGTGGTAAGCCATCTTTTCCATGTTGGCATCCATGTAAATATCGGCTATATCCAGCAATGTGTTGGTATCATTATCTTCTTCTTCTGCAAGTTGTTTGAATACTTCTTCTGCACTTTCTATATCCTGACGTTCCAGGCAGAGATTGGCGTAAGTCAGTCTTACTTCTCTATCATTTTGATCGGGAATCGTCTCCAATAGAAAAAAAGCTTCGTTGATTTTTCCTCTGGCTACCAAATTATTGCATTTGTAGATAAGAATATCCAGATTCTCGGGATGAAGTTGTAGTCCATAATTGATAACTTCTTCCGAAGCTTTGCTGTCTCCCTGATGTGCATAATACTCTGCAAGATGGGTCAACTCGTTGCTTTCCATATAAACATGAGTATGATTTTGCTTCATTTCTTCATATTTATGTTTGATGGCTTGAAATTCGGGAGTATTAAAGCTGGATGCTAAATCATGTCTCATGCGTAGGTAATTTTTATGAATGAATAACGAAGAATCTGCAAGCTGATTTATGATAAGGCTCGCAAATTCTTCGTTGGATAAAATAGGATTTTTATAAATCAATCTTATTTATTGCTGATTTTACTCCAAGTATCTTTAAGAGACACAGTACGGTTGAATACTAAATGTTCTGGAGTAGAATCTTTGTCTACGTTGAAATAACCAATACGTTGGAACTGCAAGTAATCCAATGGTTTGGCATCTGCCAGGAATTTCTCTACATAACATTCTGTCAGAATATTCAGAGAATTAGGATTAATCATTTCCTGCATTGCTTCCAATGGAGAGCAGTTCTTGGCTTCACGGATAGCAGCCATTTCATCGCGTGGGTTTTCCACTTTCCACAAGCGGTCGTACAAGCGGACTTCAGCTTTCAGGCAATGATTGCAGCTTACCCAATGTAATGTTCCTTTCACTTTACGGTTTGCTTCAGGCATACCGCTCTTTGTGTTAGGATCATATTCAGCATAGACTTCTATTACATTACCGTTTTCGTCTTTCTTGCATCCGGTACATTTTACAATATATGCGTTTTTCAAACGAACTTCCTGTCCCGGAGTCATGCGGAAATATTTTTTCGGAGCATCTTCCATGAAGTCATCGCGTTCCATCCACAACTCACGGCTGAATTCGATTTTATGTGTCGGTGAATTCGGGTCTTCCGGATTGTTGATCGCTTCCATTTCTTCTACCTGTCCTTCCGGGTAGTTGGTCAGAATCAGTTTTACCGGATTCAGAACAGCAGATACACGGGTTGCACGTGCATTCAAATCTTCGCGTACTGCACTTTCCAGTAAAGCGAAGTCGTTTAATGCATCGTAGGTAGTATAACCAATCTTATCGATGAATTTCCGGATAGACTCTGGAGAATAGCCACGGCGGCGGAAACCGCAGATTGTCGGCATACGAGGGTCATCCCATCCGTTAACCAGTCCTTCTTTTACAAGAGTCAGCAAGTTGCGCTTACTCATCAGAGTATAGCTGAGGTTCAACTTGTTGAATTCGTACTGATGTGGGCGGTTGTCATCCAAGTCTTTACCGTCTTTTACCCAGTCTACAAACAAATCGTACAGCGGGCGGTGAACAACAAATTCCAACGTACAAAGTGAGTGTGTTACTCCTTCAAAGTAGTCGCTTTGTCCATGAGCAAAGTCATACATCGGATATGCTTTCCATGTATCGCCTGTACGATGGTGAGGGGTTTTTACTACACGGTAGATGATTGGGTCGCGGAAATGCATATTAGGATTAGCCATATCTATTTTGGCGCGTAATACCATTTTCCCTTCTTCAATTTCTCCTGAATTCATTTTCTGGAACAGTTCCAGACTTTCTTCTATCGGGCGATTGCGGTATGGACTTTCTGTACCTGGTTGGGTAGGAGTACCTTTCTGTGCAGCAATCTCTTCGGACGACTGTTCGTCTATATAAGCTTTTCCCTCTTTAATCAAACGGATAGCGAAATCCCACAGTTGCTGGAAATAATCAGATGCATAATATTCATTTCCCCACTGGTAGCCCAGCCATTGAATGTCTTCTTTGATGGCTTCTACGTATTCAACATCTTCTTTTGTAGGATTGGTATCATCGAAACGCAAATTACATACACCACCGTAACGCTGTGCAATACCAAAATCCATACAGATTGCTTTGGCATGTCCGATGTGCAGGTAACCATTCGGTTCGGGCGGGAAACGGGTTTGTATTCTACCTCCGTTTTTACCTTCTTTTAAATCCTTTTCTACAATTTGTTCTATGAAGTTCAAACTTTTCTTTTCTGAACTTTCAGCTGCATTCATTTCAGTCATAGTGGTTTTCTCTTTTACACTTTATGTGTGCAAAAATAAGCATTCTTTTGTTATATACCTATTAGACTTTATGTAAATTTTGCTGATGGATAACTTGGGAATTTTTGAATGGATGAATTTGTATCGATTTAATAAATTTTTCTTATTTTTGAAAAAGCTTCAAAAAAAGACAATGAACAGATTTAAAATAAAAGAAAATGCCAGAAATGTCAGAAATGTGTTTTAAGACATGTTTTTTTATTTGGTTAGCTAAAAAAAAGGCCGCATCTTTGTGGCGTTATCCTGAAAACAATCTTTTTACCTTAAAAAAAAACTAATACCTATTGAAAACTTAAAAAAGGCTCTTTGTGAAAAGCGCCTTTTTTTATTGCCCTTATGTCTGGCTTTTTTCCGAATCACTAAAGGTTTTTTTGAGTAGAATTACGTATTTTTGTGTTTCTAATTGGAGTATCAGAATATGGCACAACCTTTGGCAGAAAGAATGCGTCCAAAGACGCTGGATGAGTATATCGGACAAAAGCATTTAGTAGGAGAGGGGGCTGTCTTGCGTAAAATGATTGATGCGGGACGTATTTCTTCTTTTATCTTATGGGGACCTCCCGGAGTAGGCAAGACTACATTGGCACAGATTATTGCCCATAAGTTGGAAACTCCTTTTTATACTTTGAGTGCAGTGACTTCTGGAGTTAAGGATGTACGCGATGTAATTGAGAAAGCGCGTAGCAATCGTTTCTTTTCCCAGCAGAGTCCTATTCTTTTCATAGATGAAATTCATCGTTTCAGCAAATCTCAGCAAGATTCCTTATTGGGAGCAGTAGAAACCGGGGTAGTGACTTTAATAGGAGCTACTACGGAGAATCCTTCTTTCGAAGTTATTCGTCCGCTTTTGTCGCGCTGTCAGTTGTATGTACTGAAATCTCTTGAGAAAGAAGATTTGCTTGAACTGCTGCAGCAGGCTTTAGTCCGTGATGCTATTTTGAGAGAGCGGAAAATAGTGTTGAAAGAAACGGATGCTATGCTCCGCTATTCAGGAGGAGATGCGCGCAAGTTGCTGAATATCCTGGAGCTGGTGGTAGAGGCCGATGGAGAGGAAGAGGTTGTCATTACAGATGAAAAAGTAGTGGAACGTTTGCAGCAAAATCCATTGGCATACGATAAGGAAGGAGAGATGCACTATGATATTGTTTCTGCTTTTATCAAGTCTATCCGTGGCAGCGATCCGGATGGAGCCTTATATTGGCTTGCCCGTATGGTGGAGGGAGGAGAAGATCCTGCTTTTATTGCCCGACGTTTAGTTATATCGGCTTCCGAAGATATCGGTCTGGCCAATCCTAATGCATTGTTGCTGGCCAATGCAGCATTTGATGCTGTAATGAAGATAGGATGGCCGGAAGGAAGAATCCCGTTAGCCGAAGCAACCGTTTATCTGGCAACCAGTCCGAAAAGCAATTCGGCTTATGAAGGAATCAACTCTGCGCTGGAAATGGTACGGGAGACTGGAAACTTACCGGTACCACTTCATTTAAGAAATGCCCCTACCAAATTGATGAAGCAGTTAGGATATGGAAAAGATTATAAATATGCGCATGCTTATAAAGGGAACTTTGTAAAGCAGCAGTTCTTACCGGATGAAATGCAGCAGAGACGTATCTGGCATGCTCAGGATAATCCGGCTGAGGCTAAGTTGAAAGAACGGATGGTTCAGCTATGGGGAGAACGATTTAAAGATTAAAGAATATAGAAATGAAGATAGTTGTTTTAGATGGATTTACATTGAATCCCGGGGATTTTTCGTGGGAGTCATTGAATGAACTGGGTGAACTGACGATACACGATCGTACAGCCCCAAGTGATGTATTACGGCGGGCAGAAGGAGCTGAGGCATTATTGACGAATAAGACGGTACTTTCTGCAGAAACAATCAATTCGCTTCCTGACCTGAAATATATAGGTGTATTGGCTACCGGATATAATGTGGTAGATGTTCAAGCGGCAAAGAAACGGGGAATTGTAGTAACCAATATTCCGGCCTATAGCACTCAGTCGGTAGCTCAGATGGTTTTTGCGCATATTCTGAATATCACTCAGCATGTGGCACATTATGCCGGTGAAGTACAAAATGGGGTATGGAGTTCACAGCCTGATTTCTGTTATTGGAATACTCCGTTGATAGAACTTGCAGGAAAGAAAATGGGAATTGTGGGATTCGGACATACCGGACAGGCTACTGCGGCCATTGCACGAAGCTTTGGTATGGAAGTTTGTGTATACACCAGTAAACCGGAGAATAGTCTTCCCGAAGGAGTAAAGAAAATGGAGTTGAACGATCTGTTTCACAATTGTGATATTGTCAGTCTTCATTGTCCTTTGAATGAGGAGACTAAAGAAATGGTCAATTCTTTCCGCCTGTCGCTGATGAAACGGAATTCTATTCTGATCAATACAGGAAGAGGTGGCCTGGTTGATGAAAAAGCATTGGAGGAAGCCTTGGTGGAAGGTCGTTTATTGGGAGCAGGACTTGATGTGCTTTCTGCTGAGCCACCTTCAGCCGGTAATCCTTTGCTAAAATTGAAAAACTGTTTTATAACTCCGCATATAGCCTGGGCTACTCGTGAGGCCCGTGTACGTCTGATGAAACAGGCAGTCGAGAATTTGAAAGCTTATATAAATGGAAATCCTATAAACAATGTTGCAGAAAATGAATAAACAGGAACGTATAGAAAAAGCTGTTGCTCTTTTTAAGGAAGGATATAATTGTTCGCAGTCGGTTGTGGCTGCTTATGCCGATCTTTATGGATTTACGCCCGAACAGGCACTGCGCATGGCTGCTTCTTTTGGAGGAGGTATTGGTCGTATGCGTGAAATATGTGGGGCGGCTTGTGGTATGTTTTTGCTGGCAGGACTTGAGCGTAGTGCAGTTTCCGGAGCCGATCGTGAAAGTAAGGCTGCCAATTATGCTCTTGTGCAGGAACTGGCTGCAAAATTCAAGGAAGTTACAGGAACCATACACTGTGCAGAGTTGCTGGGCTTGTCAAAAAAAGAGCCCGTTGTAGCAACTCCGGAAGCGCGTACTGCCCAGTATTATGCCAAACGTCCTTGTGCAAAGATGGTTGAAATAGCTGCAACGATATGGGGGGATTTCCTCGAAAAAGAAGGAAAATTGTAAAATGTTCCCTTTTTTTACTATTAAAATGAAAGTTTTTTCAAGGAAAGTAGAAGAAGGTCTTGTTTTTTGTTTATTTTTGCGCCGTAAGACACAAATACTTATTCGTGTTAAATAAATTGTAAATACGATTTAAACTAAGAGCTATGTTGAAAGAAAAAGCAGGTGTAATTGCCGGAAAAATCTGGGAAGCACTAAATGGAAATGAAGGAAAAACTCAAAAACAGATTAAAAAAGCAACCAAGCTGGTAGATAAAGATTTCTTTTTGGGTTTGGGTTGGTTATTGAGAGAAGATAAGATTGAAACAAGCGAAGTAGAAGGTGAACTTTTTGTTAAGTTGAAATAAGTAACAATCTTGAAGTGTATGAAAAAAGATGCGTAAATGCCGGAAAGGCTCTTACGCATCTTTTTTTGTTTTTGATATACCAGTTTTACCGTTCAGCTTCAATTGTATATGTAAAACTGTCTGCACGGTAATAGCCGATATTATATTCTATTGGGTTATTGTTGGTGTCGTATACAAAACGTTTGCGGATAAGAATCGGATCCGTGGTTTTGATATCCAGTTTTTCTGCTATTTCTTCTCCTGCCAGGCTGGCAGAAATCTGTTCTTTACTGGTTTTTACGGTTATTTGATACTCCTTTTCCAACAACTCATATAGAGGCCGTGTAAAATCTTCCTCTCCGGTAAAAGGTATTTTGGGGTTAAAATAGGAGATAAAATATACAAATGGATATTCTTTTTTCCCTCTTACTCGCTCTAAGACAATGCATTTTATAGGATTCTTTTTGTCGATATTGAAGAAGTTGCAAATCTCCTCATTGGGCTTTTTCCAGCTTATATGGAGTTCGAAATTTCGAATCTCTATTCCTAACATCTTCATTTCTTGTGAAAAACTAAGCCAATTTTTCACTCCACTTATAATACCTTTTTGTATTACTTTTGTACCGACTCCTTTTTTTCGTATCAATAAACCTTCAAAAACCAGTTTGTTAATGGCTTGTCGTAATGTATTGCGGGAGATATTCAATTTTTGTGAAAGTTCTATTTCATTGGGTAAGTATTTTCCCGATTTATATTCTTCTGAATCGATTAGGGTTCGAAGAACTTCTTCTGCTTGAAGATGCAAAGGTTTATTGCTTTTATGGTTCAGCTCCATACACTATATATTTAATCTCTTTAATCACAAAGATAATTATTTTGTGATATAAATATAGTTTTCCTGCTGTTATTTATATATTAATTTTTTGTTAAAAGTGTGTAGTCATATTGATATCAATAAAGGGGTTTTTGTATCAAAAAGAGCTAAAATGCCATTTCCTTCTAACTCGTATTTTGTACAAAAAGAGCCTTTATGAAGCCTGAATCGCAGTTAAATTCTTATGAAATGCCTTCTAAACATGTTGGAAAACATATTTGAAAGGACTTGTAATAGGATGAAACGATACTTGAATCGGGGGCAAACGATACAAGTATCAATGCCTGATGTGACTAATACCGTATGCTCACGCCATTAGTTCCGTGTGTACTCGATACTGATAATAGAATTTGGGAGGTTTGAACCCCTGTTTTTATACACTTTTTCACATTTTCAGTTATCAACCCTCCTGTCTGAATCTTCTTTTTGATAATAGTATAATGTTATTGATAGATGGTTTTTGGAGAGTATGAAGATTGATAAATCCCTTTTTTGATGGTTTTGTGTTTGCAATGGTAAAGAACAGCTTTCTTTTTGAGTTTGCCTGATTTCGAAAAACAGGCTTTTTTCTTATCACTTTTGTACCTGGGGGCAAATATCGTCGTGTAGAGGCCTCTGATTTGACATTTTGTCAATCCTCTTGCAGTACTGATAAAGAGATTGGAGGATTTTACATTTTGTCAATTGAACTATGGAATTTGTTTCCTTGATTTTTGTTAGAAAGAAAGGGAGACAGGAAGCCTGAAAACAGAGAAAAGCTACCGTAATATCCCATAAATTATTGCTTACAGGGTTGAGTTAATTTGCTCATTTCTTTGTGTATATCTTTTCTTAATACTACCTTTGCAGGGTTAAAATCGAAAGAATGGAGTCTGTCTGAGATTGAACAGGTTGTCCGGTCAGTCTTTACGGAATGATTTCTACAGGCTCTGGGGATACTAAAGAAATAACTAACTTATAGCGTAAGAAAATGAATAAAATTATTTCAAAGGAACATTTTTCAGAAAAGGTTTTCAAACTTGTCATTGAAGCCCCTTTGATTGCCAAGTCTCGTAAGGCGGGACATTTCGTAATTGTGCGTGTGGGAGAGAAAGGCGAGCGTATGCCGCTGACCATTGCTGCTGCCGATCCTGTAAAAGGTACTATTACTTTGGTGGTACAGGAGGTGGGACTGTCGTCTACCCGTCTGTGTGAACTGAATGAAGGCGATTACGTGACCGATGTAGTAGGTCCGTTGGGTAAGGCTACTCATATTGAAAACTTTGGTACAGTAGTATGTGCCGGAGGTGGAGTAGGTGTGGCACCGATGCTTCCTATTGTACAGGCATTGAAAGCTGCGGGAAACCGTGTGATTACAGTTTTGGCAGGACGTACAAAGGATTTGATTATCCTGGAAAAAGAAATGCGTGAGAGTTCCGATGAAGTAATCATTATGACAGACGATGGTTCGTATGGTAAGAAAGGCCTTGTAACCGAAGGAGTGGAAGAGGTCATCAAGCGCGAGAAAGTAGACAAGTGCTTTGCCATCGGTCCGGCTATTATGATGAAATTTGTTTGCTTGCTGACAAAGAAATACGAAATCCCTACCGATGTGTCACTGAATACTATCATGGTAGACGGTACCGGTATGTGTGGAGCATGCCGTATCACTGTGGGCGGAAAAACTCGTTTCGTTTGTGTAGACGGTCCGGAGTTTGACGGTCATCAGGTAGACTTCGACGAGATGTTGAAACGTATGGGAGCCTTCAAGGATATTGAACGTGCTGAAATACATAAATTGGAAGTTGAAAAACCTGATACTTGTGAGGCAGAAAGAGAGGCATCAGACCGTAAGGCTCCTTGGCGTGAAGAACTTCGTAAGAGCATGAAGCCGAAGGAACGTACTGCGATCCCTCGTGTAAAGATGAACGAGCTGGAACCGGAATATCGTTCACACAGCCGTAAGGAAGAAGTAAACCTGGGATTGAGCGAGGAACAGGCTGTAACAGAAGCTAAACGTTGTCTGGACTGTGCAAATCCGTCTTGTATGCAGGGTTGTCCGGTGGGTATCAATATTCCTACATTTATCAAAAACATAGAGCGTGGAGAATTCCTCGAAGCTGCACGTACCCTGAAGCAGACCAGTGCATTGCCGGCTGTGTGTGGACGTGTGTGTCCGCAGGAAAAACAGTGCGAATCGCAGTGTATTCACCTGAAGATGGGACACGAAGCTGTGGCTATCGGTTATCTGGAACGTTTTGCTGCCGACTATGAACGTGAAAGCGGACAGATTTCCGTTCCTCAGATTGCTGCAAAGAACGGTATTAAGGTAGCGGTAGTAGGTTCGGGACCTGCCGGTCTGTCGTTTGCCGGTGATATGGCTAAGTTGGGATACGATGTGACTGTATTCGAAGCACTGCACGAAATTGGTGGTGTATTGAAATATGGTATTCCTGAATTCCGTTTGCCGAACAAGATTGTAGACGTAGAAATTGACAATCTTTCGAAGATGGGTGTACAGTTTGTAAAAGACTGTATTGTGGGTAAGACCATCAGTGTAGAAGACTTGGAACAGGAAGGTTACAAGGGTATTTTCGTAGCTTCGGGAGCAGGTCTGCCTAACTTTATGAATATTCCGGGTGAAAACTCTATCAACATCATGTCGTCTAACGAGTATCTGACTCGTGTGAACCTGATGGATGCTGCCAGCGAAGATTCTGATACTCCGGTCACATTCGGTAAGCGTGTGGCGGTAATTGGTGGTGGTAATACTGCTATGGACTCTGTACGTACTGCACGCCGTCTGGGAGCAGAAAAAGCAATGATTATCTATCGCCGTTCGGAAGCTGAAATGCCGGCTCGTCTGGAAGAGGTAAAACATGCAAAAGAAGAAGGTGTGGAATTCCTTACTTTGCATAATCCAATCGAATATATTGCCGACGAAATGGGTCGTGTAAAACAGGTGGTATTGCAGAAGATGGAACTGGGCGAACCAGATGCTTCAGGACGCCGTAGTCCGGTTGCTATTCCGGGAGCTATAGAGACCATCGATATCGATATGGCTATTGTCAGTGTGGGTGTATCGCCTAACCCGATTGTTCCGAATTCTATTCCGGGACTGGAGTTGGGACGTAAAGGTACAATCGCAGTAAATGAGGATATGCAGTCGTCTATTCCGACTATTTATGCCGGTGGTGATATTGTGCGCGGAGGTGCTACTGTAATTCTGGCTATGGGCGACGGACGCCGTGCTGCGGCAGCTATGCATCGTCAGTTGCAAGGATAAGAAGCTATAAACTTATAAAATGGTAAAAATAATGTCGGCTGAACGAAGAGAACTGTTCTCTATCGTCCAGCCGATGACTTTTTATCATAGATTGGTTAAAGTTTTATATGCTTCGTGGTATTTATTTCTTTTTCAATACCTCTTTTATTTTTTCTATAATTTGAGGAGTCTTTATATTACCGGTATTTAGAAGAGCATATTGGAAGTTTTCTGCTGCAATTTCTTCCGGATCAATGGTGTATGGAGTATTATTGCCTACTACTTCATAAAAGTCGGTAGCAGCGCTAAGCGGATAGATTACAGTATTTCCTTTTTCCTGTACGGGTATATAGCGTTCGTTCAGAGGGATAAGACCTGTCTGCATGTATTGGGATAAATCTCCTCCGCTATAAGGCTTATCGGAATGTAATACCATTGTACACGGTTGTTTTTCTCCCTCGATTGTAAATGTTGCATAACTGTCGTAGCGGCTTACATCCGGATTGGATATCCGCTTCTGGTTAATATCTGACGGGAAGATAATTTCCTTATCGAGTACGGTAAATCCGATGGTAGCATATATCGCTTTTTTGAATTCATGGTTTTCACGTGTCAGAATGTGAAACAGTTCATGAGCCATTACTTGAGTCAGTGTTTCAATTGGGGCATTCAACGCTTTTTCTCCTAATGCTATCCAGTTTTTGCGGGTATAGGCCGTAGCTCCTCCTTCTTCTTTCTGAGTTGTTTTTACAATGATAATTTCCTCAGGGAAAGGCAGGTTGAATTTCTGCTTGCTGATTTGATTTTGTATTGTTTTGAAAGCTTTTTCTACATTGCTTTTCTCTTGGTCACTCCAGTTTCGGGTTTCATCCATAGCCATACGAAGCAGTTCAGACTTTTTTCCTTCTACTTTTTGCAGGCGGAACTCAATATCAAACTGATTCCAATTGCTGGTGTAGTCGTCTATGTCTGTTACCAGCATCTGTGCTTCAGCTCTTGTGGCAAAACGGTAAGGTAGGGAAGTCTTATTTTCTTGGGCAATACCGGTGGTAGCTACGCAGCAGCACCATGTAAGGGCGAGTAAGGATGTTAGTTTCATAAGGTTTATCTTTTATCTAGTCAGTATGAGTTGGTAAATATAAATGTAAATTTTGTTTTTTTCTAATTTTTGAAGAGAAAATATGATTGGGGGAGGAGGAAAACATTACAGTTTTTAGAGGAAAGGCTGTGGAGAATCATCGGGTAAAAAAGGTATAAAAAAGAACCTTCTTCTGTCTGGAAATCCTTTTGTGGATATCGTATACAGAAGAAGGTTCTGATGTATTTCTCTGTGAAAGAAATTTTATTCTTTGTCTTTCAGTGCAGCAAAGATGAGTCCTTCCAGTTCTTCAGCCAGTTCGGGATTGTCCTGAATACACTGTTTGGCTGCATCGCGTCCTTGTCCGAGTTTGGTATCGTTGTAGCTGTACCATGAGCCGCTTTTCTTGATGATGCCCAGTTCTGCTCCCAGGTCGATGATTTCACCGCTGCGGGAAATGCCTTCACCGAACATGATGTCGAATTCTGCTTTGCGGAATGGAGGTGCTACTTTGTTTTTTACTACTTTTACGCGTACTTGGTTACCGATAACTTCTTCACCGTCTTTCAACTGGGTAGCGCGGCGGATGTCGAGACGTACTGAAGCATAGAACTTCAAGGCATTACCACCGGTTGTTGTTTCCGGATTGCCGAACATTACTCCGATTTTTTCACGCAACTGGTTGATGAAGATACAGGTTGTATTGGTCTTGCTGATAGCGGAAGTAAGCTTACGCAATGCTTGCGACATCAGACGTGCCTGTAAGCCTACCCGGTTGTCTCCCATATCGCCTTCGATTTCGGCTTTCGGAGTCAGGGCAGCTACAGAGTCGATAACAATGATGTCAATGGCAGAAGAGCGGATAAGCTGTTCTGCAATTTCCAGAGCTTGCTCACCGTTATCGGGCTGTGAAATCCACAAGTTGTCGATGTCTACTCCCAACTTGGCTGCATAGAAACGGTCGAAGGCATGTTCTGCATCGATGAACGCTGCAATACCTCCGTTTTTCTGTGCTTCGGCAATAGCATGGATAGCAAGTGTGGTCTTACCAGAAGATTCCGGACCATATATTTCAATGATACGTCCTTTGGGATAACCTCCTACACCAAGTGCAGCGTTGAGTGCAATGGAGCCGGTAGGAATGACTTCTACTTCTTGAACATGGTCGTCGCCCATTTTCATGATAGAGCCTTTACCGAAGCTTTTCTCAATCTTATCCATTGCGGCTTGCAATGCCTTGAGCTTTTCGCTGTTGTTGGGCTTGGAAGGAGTATCTACTCCTCCTTCGAATTCCAATTCGTCTTTTTTAGCCATATATTTTTCTTGGTTATTTTAAGATTTGTGCGGCATGGTCTTTGGTCTTCACCTCTTTGGGAGAGATGATACGTTCAATCACGCCTTCTTCGTTTATGATAAATGTGGTGCGGAATGTACCCATGTATTTACGTCCATACATGCTTTTTTCACCCCATACCCCAAATTCTTGCACTAACTTTTGTTCTGTATCGGCAATGAGTGTAAAAGGAAGCTGGTTTTTCTCGATGAACTTCTGGTGCGATTTGGCATCGTTGATGCTGACACCAATTACTTCGTAACCTGCTGCGCGAAGTTCCGAATAGTTGTCGCGCAGGTTGCAGGCTTGAGCCGTACATCCCGATGTCATGTCTTTGGGATAGAAGTAGAGGACTACTTTTTTTCCCTTGTAATCGCTTGTACGGATTTCTTCTCCTTTTTCATTCAGTCCCAATACTTCGGGGGCTTTATCTCCTACTTGCATGATGCTTTGTTTATACAGATTCAAGAATACAGATAATTACAGTTCCAAATCTCCGTCGAATACTTCGTGCCAAGGTAAGCCGTATTGGTTCAGTGCTTCCATGAACGGATCTGGATCGAATTCTTCTACATTCCATACACCCGGACGTTTCCATAAGCCTTTCAGGAACATCATTGCACCAATCATGGCTGGTACACCGGTTGTGTAACTTACGCCCTGCATACCTGTTTCCTGATAAGCAGCCTGGTGTGAACAGTTGTTGTATACATAGTAGGTACGTTCTTTACCGTCTTTGATACCACGGATACGGCAACCGATAGATGTTTCGCCTTCGTAGTTTTCTCCCAGGTCTTGTGGATTAGGAAGAACTGCTTTCAGGAATTGCAAGGGCACAATTTCCATGCCGTTGTAATTGATAGGCTCGATGCTTGCCATACCAATATTCTGAATAACTCTCAGGTGAGTGAGGTATTCTTGTCCAAAGGTCATCCAGAAACGGGCGCGTTTGATAGTCGGGAAGTTCTTAACCAGCGACTCCAGTTCTTCGTGGTACAACAAGTAGGAGTCACGCGGACCAATGTTTGGATATGTCAGGTCTTTATGGAATTCCAATGGCTTTGTTGTAACCCACTGTCCGTTTTCATAATAACGTCCGTTCTGGGTAATTTCACGGATGTTGATTTCTGGATTAAAGTTGGTTGCAAACGCTTTGTGATGATTACCTGCATTACAGTCTACGATATCCAGGTACTGTATTTCGTCGAAATGATGTTTGGCTGCATATGCTGTATACACGCCGCTTACTCCCGGGTCGAAACCACAACCCAAAATTGCTGTCAGTCCGGCTTCTTCGAAACGCTGTTTGTAAGCCCACTGCCAGCTGTATTCGAAATGAGCTTCGTCTTTCGGCTCATAGTTGGCTGTATCCAGGTAGTTGACTCCGGCTTGCAGACAAGCTTCCATGATAGTCAGATCCTGATAAGGGAGCGCTACATTAATAACGATTTCGGGTTTAAAACTGTTGAATAAAGCCACTAATTCGTCTACATTGTCTGCATCTACCTTAGCGGTCTTGATGTCTGGTCTGCCAATTGCTTTTACAATAGCGTCACATTTTGACTGGGTGCGGCTGGCAATCATCACTTCTGTAAATACTTCAGGATGTTGAGCCACTTTGTGTGCAACAACGGTTCCTACTCCGCCTGCACCAATAATTAATACTTTACTCATTTATTTTATTGATGATTTTAATGCCCGGTAAACGTTACCGTTCAGTATGCAAAGATAAGAATAATTAGATTATATAAACATAAAAAACGGAAAAATGCAGGTGGGCTGAACTTTTGTTCAAATATATCGTTATATTTGCGAAGTTTAGAAATTAAAATTGATATGAAAAGAACATTTTTAGGTGTTGCGGCTATTTGTGCCGGAGCGCTGATGGCAAGCTGCATGAGTAGCAAGAATGCAACACAGACAGTAGATCTGACAGGCGAGTGGAATATCGTAACTGTAGATGGAGAGAAACTTGGAGATGAAAATATGCCTTTTATCGGTTTGGATACAGAAACCAAACGAGTATATGGTAGCGCAGGTTGCAACCGTATGATGGGCGGTTTTGAATTGGATTCTGTCAATGCAGGAAAAATTCATTTCAGTCAGATTGCTACTACACGGATGATGTGTCCGGATATGGATACGGAACAGAAGATATTGGGAGCTCTTAATAAAGTAGAAGGTTATTCGGAAACAGAAACCGGTATTGAACTGACAGATGCGGAAGGTAAGACTGTCATTGTTTTGGAAAAGCGTGTACAGGCTGCTGTTTCTATCAATGATCTGGCAGGAGAATGGATTATTTCAGCAGTGAATGGAGAAGCTGTGAAGAAGATGGAAAAGACTCCGTTCCTGGCATTCAACATTGAGGAAAAACGTGTACATGGTAATGCGGGCTGTAATATTATCAATGGAGGTTTCTCTCAGGAAGAAGGCAATGCAGCTTCCTTGAAATTCTCACAAATGATTTCTACGATGATGGCTTGCCCGGATATGGATGTGGAAACACAGGTGTTGAAAGCACTTAATGAAGTAGCTTCATTTGAAAAGAATGAGGATGGATCTGTTTCATTGTTAGATGGAAACGGTAAAGTGCTCCTTACCTTAGTGAAGAATACAGGAGAAAGTCTGGTGAAATAATTGAAATAATTTTTATAAAAAGCGTGGGCATTTTCATTCGTGATGAAGATGTCCACGTTTTTTTATTCAGTTTCTGATGCATGAGCTCCGTTTCCGCTTATTTCTTCGCACCAGGTATAGCTCACTTTGAGTAAGGCTGTGCTGTTGTTCATTTCAATTGCTATGTAATGCCGTCCTCCATATCGTATGAATTTGCCGGTGATACCGTAAAGAGGTCCTTTTTTGGCGATGCGTACAGGGAATCCTTTTTTGTTTTTTAGCTTCTCGGAATCAATAAAGCGTGTACCTTGAATGTTAGGATCTGTAGCTCGTATAAAGTTTTGCATTTCATCATCCGGTACGATGCAGAATTCGTCGCAGTCTCTTTCCCTTTTCATAAAATATATAGGGAGAGGAAAATTACGTGCAAATTTCCTGCACCAGCTTTTGTTGTATGTATGTCGGATAAATAGCAGATTATGAATGGCTGGGACAAGAACATGCTCACACTTATGTTCTTTGTCTTTTGTCTCTTGCAATTCGTATACCATTGGCAAGTAGTATTCAATGCCTTCTTCGCGTAGCAATTCGGCTACTCGAAGTTCTTTACAGTAAAAAGTTTTTATAGGCATCCATACTAATGGTTGCTCTTGCTTCTCTTCCATGATTCATGTTTAGGTTAGTACAATCAGAGAAACAAAGAAAAGAAAAATAATCGATAAGAACAAGTCTATTTACTTTTAGAAGTATTTTAAGTTGGAATCCATAGAAGATTTGTGGATGAGTAAATGGATCTTGTTATTGGGATAATTGGTAGAAAACATAAAAAAAGGGATTACGAATGTCGTAATCCCTTTTGAAATATCTCAGGTGAAGAATTATTTCTTACCTTCAAGCTGTTCTTTCAAAGCAGCCAATGCATCGAGGTCACCCAATGTAGTAGAAGCAGCCTGGTTCTGAATCATAGGAGCTTCTTCTTTCTTAGCAGCCTTCTTAGTAGCTTTCTTTTCTGCTTTTTCTTCTGCCTTAGCAGCATCTTCGAAAATACGGCTGTGAGACAAGATGATTCTCTTAGCGTCTTTGTTGAATTCGATTACTTTGAATTCCAGTTTTTCATCCAACTGAGCCTGTGAACCGTCTTCTTTTACCAAGTGTTTCGGAGTAGCGAAACCTTCTACACCGTAAGGCAATGCAACTACTGCACCTTTATCCAACATTTCGATGATAGTACCTTCGTGGATAGAACCTACAGTGAATACTGTTTCGAATACATCCCATGGGTTTTCTTCCAACTGTTTGTGACCCAAGCTCAAACGACGGTTTTCTTTGTCGATTTCCAATACCTGAACTTCGATGTCTGCACCAATCTGAGTGAATTCAGAAGGATGTTTGATTTTCTTAGTCCAAGACAAGTCAGAGATGTGGATCAAACCGTCTACACCTTCTTCGATTTCTACGAATACACCGAAGTTAGTGAAGTTACGAACTTTTGCAGTGTGTTTAGAACCTACCGGATATTTTTCTTCGATAGTTTCCCATGGATCAGCTTTCAGCTGTTTGATACCCAAAGACATCTTACGTTCTTCGCGGTCCAAAGTCAAGATAACAGCTTCTACTTCGTCACCAACTTTCATGAAGTCCTGAGCTGAACGCAAGTGCTGTGACCAAGACATTTCAGATACGTGGATCAAACCTTCTACGCCCGGAGCGATTTCGATGAATGCACCGTAGTCAGCCATAACCACAACTTTACCTTTTACGTGGTCACCAACTTTCAAGTTAGGATCCAAAGCATCCCATGGGTGCGGAGTCAACTGTTTCAAACCAAGAGCGATACGTTTCTTTTCGTCGTCGAAGTCCAAGATTACAACGTTCAACTTCTGATCCAAAGAAACAACTTCGCGAGGATCGCTTACACGGCCCCAAGACAAGTCTGTGATGTGGATCAAACCGTCTACGCCGCCCAAGTCGATGAATACACCGTAAGATGTGATATTTTTAACAGTACCTTCAAGTACCTGACCTTTTTCAAGTTTACCGATGATTTCTTTCTTCTGCTGTTCCAATTCAGCTTCGATAAGAGCTTTGTGAGAAACAACAACGTTCTTGAATTCCTGGTTGATTTTTACAACCTTGAATTCCATAGTCTTTCCTACGAATACATCGTAGTCGCGGATAGGTTTCACATCGATCTGAGAACCCGGCAAGAATGCTTCGATACCGAATACGTCTACGATCATACCACCCTTAGTGCGGCACTTGATGTAACCCTTAATGATTTCTTCGTTTTCAAGAGCAGCGTTTACGCGATCCCAAGAACGAGTAGCACGTGCTTTCTTGTGAGACAAGATCAACTGACCTTTTTTGTCTTCCTGATTTTCGATGTATACTTCTACAGTATCACCAACTTTCAGGTCTGGATTGTAACGGAATTCGCTCAATGGAATGATACCGTCTGATTTGTAGCCGATGTTAACTACAACTTCGCGTTTGTTCATTGCGATTACAGTACCGTCTACAACCTCACGGTCGTTTACTTTGTTCAAAGTGTTATCGTAAGCTTTTTCCAAGTCTTCTTTGCTTACGTTTGATACTGCATCACCGTTTTCATACGCTTCCCAGTTGAAATCTTCAATAGGAGCAATGTTTTTTAAGTTTTCCATTAAATTAATAAATTGTTTGTAAATAATTAATTGTGTTAGACTTTATATTGTTTATCTAAATCGGTCGCAAAGATACAATAAATTACTGATATAGAAAATATTTGCATTTATTTTTGTGTAAACTTGAATGAAACTTCTTTCATTTTTTTACTTTTTCTTGAAGAAAGGGCGGCAGATATGGTTACAGGAAGGGAAAAGGATGGGGTTGAAAAGGGAGAAAGATACATTTACAGAACTTTTTGAAAGGGTTATTGTATGAACTGACGCTATTAGTATCATGTGTCTTTGTTGACAGTCGCGTCAGACGACGATACTAATAGCGTCAGTTCATGTGATTGATAGTGCTTTTACTGCTGTCTGTTATCAGTCTTCCAGTGAGTAGTCGATGGTAGTCACTACACGTACTTTTTTGATGTGCGGAGTATTTGGATCTCGGTCGCTGATGCTGAATTGTCCCTGATTGGCATGACGTATTTTACCCAATGTACTTTCCGAATCTTTTGCAAACTTTTCGGCAGCCTGACGTGCGTTTTTGGTAGCCTCTTCTATCATTTGCGGCTTGATGGTATTCAGGCCCGTATATTCATATTGAATATTATACTGGTAGTCGCCGGTTGTAATGGCTATACCACGTTTCAGCAGTTCTCCCTGTTCAGTAATAAGACCGCGCACCAAATCCACTTTGTTGGATGTAACAGTAATAACGGTGGTTACATTGTACCGGTAAGGAGAGTCCTGATTGTTACCGTAGCGTTCTGCTTTCATGTCTACGATAACAGGAGCATTGATGCTTATCTCTTTATCGGTAAGTCCTTTTTCCTTTAAAAATTCAGTGATGGTCCGGTTAGAACGCTTTATTTCCTCGTATAAGGCATTCAGGTCGTTGCCCAGGCTCTTGTATACTAAAGGCCAGGTCACTTTGTCTGCCGGAACTTCCATTTCGGCCAGTCCTTTTACGTTTACACTGCGGTCTCTTCCTGCAAATTCGGAGAAACCACGCTCTATGAACACTCCCAACAGCAACAATCCGATACTTAGGATGATTGCTTCTACTCTAAAGTTCTTCATAATCTGATCAATTTAAAGTAATATAATTCAGGTATATTTTATGTCCAATGATAGGCTATCAGGCTATTGATGGGCTGCTTGATAACTTTTTCTATATGCAGTCCGGAGCGCAAGGCTGCTTCCTGTAATTCCTTTTCAAAGAAGCAGGCGATGGAGCCCACAAAAGATACCGGTAACTTTTGTTTGTATTGCAGGATGTTGCGTCGGAAAAACTCCATAAAACAGTCGATGAGTAATGCCTGTATTTCCGGAATGTCTTTGTGCCTATATATATAAGGTGTAATAGCCGATAAGAAAAGGTTTGCTTGAGGCTGTCGGTACACTCTGTCCAGAATATCGGCAGGTGTCAGTTTGTATTCCCGGCAAAAATCGTCTGCTATTTCCCGTGGAAGCTGTCTCTTCAGGCAGTCGGCGATAAAGCGTTTGCCAATGTAGGCTCCACTTCCTTCATCACCTAATATATAACCCAGTGGAGAAATACTGTCGGTAATTTGTTCGCCATCGTACAGGCAAGAATTGGAGCCTGTTCCCAAAATACACGCTATCCCCGGCTGTTTTCCACATACGGCACGAGCCGCACCCAATAAGTCTGTGTAAATATGTATGTCCGCTCTTGGGAAAAAGTGCTCCAGTGAGCGGCGGATGATGCCTGTTTTTTCAGGGATACATCCTGCTCCGTAAAAATAAACGGCAGTACACGTATCGGCATTGGCCAGCTGTGCAACCAGTTGCTCGCGGATGATACGGAATACTTCTTCTTCTTTTAGGTGAAAAGGGTTTATTCCTTTGGTTTCTATCAGTTGGCCGTTTTCCGGATTGTCTCCAGCATACCAGTCAGTCTTGGTGGCTCCACTGTCTGCAATGAGTATCATAATCGTCTTTTTAAATTCTTAATAAAACAAATGTAGTGAAAGGCAAGTGCAGTACCAAGACAAAAGCTTGCTTTTGGACGAAGGTAATGCCAAGCCGCATCCTATATTCTTCAAATATACAAAAAAGAGTAAACCAGTGGTACTGATTTACTCTTTTATCTTTATCGGATTAAATAATAGCTATCCTATTAGTGGCAATGTCCGCATCCGCAACCGCATCCGGCTTCTTCTTCGTGTGAGTGGTCTCCGCATCCGCCTCCGCAGCTGTCACATCCGCAACCGCAGCCTTCACCGCTCATCAGATTTACCATACCTTCTATTTCTTTGTTGGTTGCTTCACGCATTTCAGTGATAACACCTTCGAAAATCAGGTCTTTTCCTGCATGCGGGTGATTCAGGTCGAGAACCACTTTGTCTTCAGTGATTTCGCCTACGTTTGCGTAGAACTGATGTCCTTCTGCATCGTTCAGCATGATGATGTTTCCTTCGAAGATGTTGTCGCTGTCAAAATTTCCGTCTGCATCACAGAACATAGATTTTGAAACGGCGCGTACACTTTCTTCGTCACGTTCTCCGTATGCTTCCGCACAAGGAATAGTGAAGTTGAAGTGGTCTCCTTTGTTGAGTGCAAGGATTTCGTTTTCGAATTTTTCAAGAGTATATCCTATTCCAGAAATGAACTGAAAGGGATGTTCTACAGGAGCTTCTTCCAATAACTCTTTCTTGCCTTCTGTAATAGCATACAGCTTATATGCGACAGTAATGTATTTATTTTCCATGTTTTAATATTTTGATTTGTCGGCAAAGGTAGGAAATAAAAATGATATTTCGGATGAGGGAAATTGATTTCAGAGAAAATACTTTTTGTTTTAGTGTTTTTTAGTAAGGAAAGATGAAAAAAAGTCTTTTTTATGTACTTGGGTAAACATATATGAACATTTGTCTGTAAATTGCAGCCTTTACAGCCTGATGAAAAGGTGTAAAAGTGATAAACTGATAGTAAAATGGCTCTCATTTTTACGATTAATAATTTATTGGAAAAAAAACTATCATTTTATTTGTTCGTTACAAAAAAGCCTTTACCTTTGCAAGCACAATAATCAATTTTGATAAAGAAATGAAAGCAACTATCTTACATAGCAACCTGATTATTTTGCAGGTCATTCGCGTCGTGGTTTTGCAGCCAAGAGGTGAGGAAGGTTCGTGTATATAGTTGTATATGCTAAGATATGTATGAAAGCCTTTCTCACTGATTCAGGAGAAAGGCTTTTTAATTGATAAGAAAAGATACGAAGATGAAAAACCAGTTACGCAGTTCGATGAGTACGGAAGGCCGCCGCATGGCTGGAGCCCGCGCCTTGTGGGTTGCCAACGGCATGAAGCCGGAGATGATGGGAAAGCCCATTATCGCTATTGTAAACTCATTTACTCAGTTTGTTCCCGGACATACACATTTGCATGAAATAGGTCAGCAGGTGAAGGCCGAAATCGAAAAGTTAGGATGCTTTGCGGCAGAGTTTAATACCATTGCCATTGATGATGGTATTGCGATGGGACACGACGGTATGCTTTATTCTCTTCCGTCGCGCGATATCATAGCCGACAGTGTGGAGTATATGGTCAATGCCCATAAAGCAGATGCGATGATTTGTATTTCCAACTGCGACAAGATTACTCCGGGGATGCTGATGGCTGCCATGCGTCTGAATATTCCTACCGTATTTGTATCCGGAGGTCCTATGGAAGCGGGTGACTGGAACGGAAAACATCTTGATTTGATTGATGCCATGATCCAGTCTGCAGACCCTACTGTGAGCGATGCAGATGTAGCGGAGATAGAACGTCATGCTTGTCCGGGTTGTGGAAGTTGCTCGGGTATGTTTACTGCCAATTCCATGAACTGCCTGAATGAAGCCATCGGATTGGCTCTGCCTGGAAACGGTACCATTGTGGCTACACACGAAAACCGTGCCCGGCTGTTCCGGGATGCAGCTGCATTGATTGTGAAAAATGCCTATAAATATTACGAAGAGGGCGATGACAGTGTATTGCCCCGTAGCATTGC
Source organism: Phocaeicola sp. HCN-40430 (assembly GCF_037890285.1). Taxonomy (NCBI): domain Bacteria; kingdom Pseudomonadati; phylum Bacteroidota; class Bacteroidia; order Bacteroidales; family Bacteroidaceae; genus Phocaeicola; species Phocaeicola sp. HCN-40430. The sequence goes on along the minus strand of NZ_JBBKBS010000007.1, from coordinate 42,324 downwards.
TACCCGTGCTGCTTTTCTCAATGCCATGACCTTGGATATCGCTATGGGAGGCTCTACCAATACAGTATTGCATCTGCTTGCCGTGGCACACGAGGCAGAAGTCGACTTTAAGATGGACGACATCGATATGCTTTCCCGCAGAGTTCCGTGTTTGTGCAAGGTGGCTCCGAATACACAGAAATACCATATACAGGATGTAAACCGTGCCGGAGGTATTCTTAATATCCTGGGCGAGTTGGCTAAAGGGGGATTACTCGATACTACAGTACGTCGGGTAGACGGTTCTACACTGGCCGAAGCCATCGCTGCTTATGATATTTGTACACCGGCAGTCAATCCTGAAGCACAGCGTATCTACAGCAGTGCACCGGGTGGAAAGTTCAATATCAAGTTAGGATCGCAGGGAACTGTATATAAAGAACTCGATACAGACCGTGAGTCGGGTTGTATCCGCGATTTGGCTCATGCATATAGTAAGGATGGCGGGCTGGCTGTACTGAAGGGGAATATTGCACAGGATGGTTGTGTAGTGAAGACAGCCGGAGTAGACGAAAGCATCTGGAAATTCTCCGGACCTGCAAAAGTCTTCGATTCTCAGGAGGCTGCCTGCGAAGGAATTCTGGGAGGCAAGGTCGTAAGCGGTGATGTAGTCGTGATTACTCACGAAGGACCGAAAGGAGGTCCGGGTATGCAGGAAATGTTGTATCCTACTTCTTATATCAAATCGAAACATTTGGGTAAGGAATGTGCCTTGATTACCGACGGACGTTTCAGTGGAGGTACTTCCGGATTGAGTATCGGACACATTTCTCCGGAAGCGGCAGCCGGTGGAAACATCGGTAAGATTGTAGACGGTGACATCATTGAAATCGATATTCCGGCTCGCAGCATCAACGTACGTTTGAGTGAGGAAGAACTGGAGGCACGTCCGATGCGACCTGTCACACGCGACAGAAAAGTATCGAAAGCCTTGCGGGCTTATGCCAGCATGGTAAGCTCGGCCGATAAAGGTGGAGTAAGAATTGTGGATTAATGAAGATTTATGCTTCGTAAAAAAGGAGAGTTATGAGTAAAGAAAGAATATCAGGATCGGAAGCGCTGATGCGTTCGCTGGAGCACGAAGGAGTGAAGACTATCTTCGGATATCCGGGAGGAGCCATCATGCCGGTTTTCGATGCATTATACGATCATCGGGACAAACTGAATCATATATTAGTCCGTCACGAGCAGGGAGCGGCTCATGCAGCTCAGGGCTTTGCCCGTGTGTCGGGTGAAGTAGGAGTATGTCTGGTAACCAGTGGACCGGGAGCTACCAATACCATTACAGGAGTGGCCGATGCCATGATAGACAGTACGCCTATTGTGGTGATTGCCGGTCAGGTAGGAGCCGGACTTTTGGGAACGGATGCCTTTCAGGAAGTCGATTTGGTGGGTATTACCCAGCCTATTTCCAAGTGGAGTTACCAGATTCGCCGTGCAGAAGATGTGGCATGGGCTGTATCCAGAGCCTTCTATATCGCACGCAGCGGTCGTCCGGGACCGGTTGTTCTCGATTTTGCCAAAAATGCGCAGATTGATATGACCGATTTCGAACCGATGAAAGTGGATTTCATCCGCAGTTACGACCCGGATCCGGAAACCGACCCGAAAGCATTGGCCGAGGCTGTAGCTCTGATTAACGAGTCGAAGAAGCCTTTGGTTTTGGTAGGACAGGGCGTAGAGCTGGGAAATGCACAGCAGGAATTGCGTGCGTTTGTAGAAAAAGCCGATATTCCCTGTGGCTGTACATTGCTGGGCTTGTCTGCATTGCCTACATCACATCCGTTGAATAAGGGGATGCTGGGAATGCACGGTAATTTAGGCCCCAATGTGAAGACCAACGAGTGTGATGTGCTGATTGCGGTGGGTATGCGCTTCGATGACCGTGTGACCGGTAAGCTGGAAACATACGCCAAACAGGCAAAAGTCATTCATCTGGATATCGACCCTTCTGAAATAGGAAAGAACGTGCCGGTAGATGTTCCGGTATTGGGCGACTGTAAACGTACACTGGCTTTGCTGACTGAGTTGATACAGTCTAATACGCACACAGAGTGGATCAACAGTTTTGCTTCGTACGAAGAAACAGAGTATACCCGGGTGATTGAAAAGGAGATACATCCTTCTTCGGGTCCGCTGAATATGGGTGAAGTAGTACGTGCGGTAAGTGAAGCCACAGAAAATAAAGCAATATTGGTGACCGATGTAGGCCAGAATCAGATGATGGCTTGCCGTTATTTCAAATATAGTCAAAATCGCAGTGTGGTTACATCCGGTGGAATGGGAACAATGGGATTCTGTTTGCCGGCAGCTATTGGTGCTACCTTTGGCGCTCCTCAGCGTACGGTTTGTGCCTTTATGGGCGACGGTGGTTTACAGATGACCATGCAGGAGTTGGGAACCATCATGGAGCAGAAAGCCCCTGTAAAGATTATCCTGCTCAACAACAATTATTTGGGCAATGTGCGCCAGTGGCAGGCCATGTTCTTTAACCGCCGTTATTCATTTACTCCGATGATGAACCCCGATTATAAACAGATTGCTTCGGCCTACGGCATTCCGTTCCGTCGTGTAGCAGAACGTGAAGATCTGAATGAGGCTATCCGTGAGATGTTGACTACCGATGGCCCGTTCTTCCTCGAGGCTTGTGTGATAGAAGAAGGAAACGTACTTCCGATGACTCCTCCGGGAAGCTCTGTAAACTACATGATGTTGGATTTAGACTGTTAAGCAGAAAGGCGATTTATGGAAAACAAAACTTTATATACAATCATTGTTCATTCGGAAAACATTGCAGGTATACTGAATCAGATTACCGCTGTTTTTACCCGTCGGCAACTGAATATCGAGAGCCTCAACGTATCGGCATCTTCTATTAAAGGAGTACATAAGTATACCATTACTTGCTGGACAACGGCCGATATCGTTGAAAAGGTAGTGAAGCAGATAGAAAAGAAACTGGATGTGATACAGGCTCATTATTTCACCGATGAAGAAATTTTCCAGCGTGAGGTAGCCATGTACAAAGTTTCTACACCGGAGTTTCAGTCCACTCCCGAAGCATCGAAAGTAATTCGCCGGTACAGTGCTCATATTGTAGAGGTGAATCCTACTTTTTCTATCGTGGAACTGACCGGAATGAGCGACGACATTACTTCGCTGTATCAGGAACTCAAGGCTCTGAAGTGTGTGCTTCAGTTTGTACGCTCCGGACGAATTGCTGTATCGACCAGCTGTTTCGAAAGAGTAAACGAGTATCTGGCTCATCGCGAAGAAAGATACAACAACAGATAAAGGATTGTTTTTGGCAGTGATGTTATATCGAAGCCACAACAAACCAAGGAGTTTAAAGACTAAAGAACTCACAAACTAAAGAACTTAAAAACTAAAAACTCAAAAACTTAAAAACTCAAAAAATGGTAAATGAGAATAAAGTCGGAACGTATGAGTTTGTGGCAGAACCTTTCCATGTTGATTTCACGGAAAAACTGACCATGGGAGTGCTGGGCAACCACCTGCTGAACTGTGCAGGTTTTCATGCAGCCGACAGAGGATTTGGCATTGCCACCTTGAACGAGAATCATTACACATGGGTGCTTTCCCGTTTGGCTGTAGAGATGAACGAATTGCCCCGTGCTTATGAAAAATTCAGCATACAGACGTGGGTAGAAAATGTATACCGTCTGTTTACCGACCGTAACTTTGCCATTCTGAATGCAGAAGGAAAACCGATTGGGTATGCTCGTTCTGTATGGGCGATGATTAGTATGCAGACACGTAAGCCGGCCGACTTGCTGGCTTTGCATGGCGGAAAAATCACCGATTATATCTGTACCAATGTAGAGTGTCCGATAGATAAACCGGGGCGTATCAAGATGGAGCAGCCGGAGCAGGTGGGCGAACATCTGGCTAAGTACAGCGACATCGACCTCAACGGCCATGTAAACAGTATCAAGTACATCGAGCATATTCTCGACCTCTTTCCGATGGAGCAGTTCCGCGATAAAACCGTCCGCCGCTTCGAAGTGGCCTATGTGGCAGAAGGCTATTATGGCGATACGCTTACTTTCCATCGCGAACAGAAGGGAGAAAACGAATACGATATAGAAGTAAAGAAGAATAACGGTGAAGTCGTTGTTCGCAGTAAAGTGATATTTAAGTAAGTTTTTAAGTTTATGAGTTTTTTAGTTTGTAAGTTTATAAGTTCTTAAGTTTGTAACTTCTTAAGTTTATGAGTTTGCTACTGCTTGATTGCCAAATTAATAACAAACTCAAAAACTTAAAAACTCAAAAACTCATATTCAATATTCAATAAATTGTTTTAATAACCGAAACTCCTTAGGGAGTTAGCTAAAAAAGATTGAAAAATGGCACAGATGAATTTTGGCGGTGTAACAGAAAATGTAGTAACCCGCGAAGAATTTCCATTGGAAAAAGCACGTGAAGTATTGAAAAACGAAACTATAGCTGTCATTGGTTACGGTGTGCAGGGTCCGGGCCAGTCATTGAACTTGCGCGACAACGGATTCAATGTAATCGTAGGACAGCGTCAGGGAAAAACATACGACAAGGCAGTAGCCGACGGATGGGTACCTGGAGAAACACTCTTCAGTATCGAAGAAGCATGCGAACGCGCTACTATTATCCAGGTATTGCTTTCGGATGCAGCACAGATAGCATGCTGGCCTACTATCAAACAATATCTTACTCCGGGTAAGGCTCTGTATTTCTCTCATGGCTTTGCCATCACTTATAAAGAACGTACAGGTATTGTTCCTCCTGCCGATGTCGATGTAATCATGGTTGCTCCAAAAGGTTCGGGTACCTCTTTGCGTACTATGTTCCTCGAAGGACGTGGCTTGAACTCTTCTTACGCTATCTTCCAGGATGCTACCGGACGCGCTTTCGAACGTGTTGTCGCATTGGGTATCGGTGTAGGTTCCGGCTATCTGTTCGAAACTACCTTCCAGCGTGAAGTATATTCAGACCTTACCGGCGAACGTGGTACTTTGATGGGAGCTATCCAGGGATTGCTCTTGGCTCAGTACGAAACACTGCGCGAACACGGACATACTCCTTCTGAAGCTTTCAACGAAACAGTAGAAGAACTTACTCAGTCATTGATGCCTCTGTTTGCAGCCAAAGGTATGGACTGGATGTATGCAAACTGTTCTACTACAGCACAGCGTGGTGCTTTGGACTGGATGACTCCGTTCCACGATGCTACCAAACCGGTATTCGAAAAACTGTACCAGTCTGTAGCCAGCGGCGAAGAAGCACAGCGTTCTATCGACTCCAACTCACAGCCGGACTATCGTGAAAAACTGAACGAAGAACTCCGTCAGTTGCGCGAAAGCGAAATGTGGCAGACTGGAGCTGTGGTTCGTAAACTCCGTCCTGAAAACAACTAAAATATAAAGGTGTCCCATTGTAATGGTGCAGGTGTCTCCTTATAGTGAGACGCCCGTCTCCTTACAGTGGGACACTCGTCTCATTGCAGTGAGACGCCCTTTGCTTCTCCTTCTTGGGGAAGCTTTTTTTATATTCCTGCACACCGGTTCATCTGTTTTTATACGCTTTCCTTTTTCTCTTTTTCTTCTTTCTTTTTGTGAGTGTATACCGGGAGCCTTTCTCTGTTTGTTTTTATTTTAGGTAAGTGCAGAATGTCTTTTCCGATTTTTTTGTAAGTTTGTGCATCACTATATACAATTAAAAACAGTAAGAAACTATGAGCGGAAAAGACTTTTTGGAAATTATAAAGACACGTCGCAGTTGCCGTAACTATAAACCGGAGCAGATTACAGACGAAGAACTGAAGGCTGTACTTGAAGCCGGAACTTATGCACCCACTTCACGTGGTATGCAGTCGCCTTTTATTGTGGCCGTGCAGAATGAGGAACAGCGCAAACAACTGGCTGCCATGAATGCCCGGGTGATGGGAGTTACCTCCAATCCTTATTACGATGCTCCTACTTATGTATTGGTCTTTACTCCGGCCGATGCCAACAATCCTATACAAGACGGCAGTTGTGTACTGGAGAACATGATGCTGGCTGCCCATGCCATCGGTCTGGCAAGTTGCTGGATTCACCGCGAGCGGGAAATGTTTTCTACGGAAGAAGGTAAGGCACTGATGAAACAGTGGGGATTGCCCGAAGGACTGGTCGGTATAGGTGCTTTGTCATTGGGTTATCCGGCGGGAGAAGCTGCTGAGGCAAAACCACGTAAGGAAGGATATTACCGCATTGTGAAATAAATTTTATCCTTATGTTGCATATTTTACCTGTCATTTCACATCACTCCGTTTCGTTTTGTCTGTCCCAATTTCTGACAGACCTGGAAGTCCCTGTCGATCTGGAAGCCGAAGGCACAGACGGAGCTTCAACTTATTATTATTTGAAACGTCCGCAGCATTCTACTACCTTTTTTGTGCTGGCCGATCATGGAGAAGGCAAATATGAAATCTGGATGGACGGGATGGCATCGTTTGCCGACTATAAGTTTTTCCCTTATCTTGCTGATTGTCTGCACCGTTTCTTAAACGGAACTCCATTGCAGATAAAAGGGGTGTCTGCATTCGAATATTACAACGAAGACTGGATAGCAGAGACCATCGGCGAGGAGATTGCTACCTTGAAATCGGTTCTTTCCATTGCTCCTCGCTATTATCTTACCTTACCGTTCAAGCCATTCACCTATGTGTCGGAAGACATGTTGGCAGGGGTAGGGGCAGGATTGCATTCTTCCACTCCACGTATCTATGGATACGCACAGTTTCTGATGCGTAACAGCCGGCTACTCCAGGCCACGGAGCAGGAAGTAGAAGAAGATCAGGCTTTGAGTGAAAACGAGGTTATGGTGGATGTGCCTCAACACGTGTCAGTAGGAAGAGTGAAATCGTGGCAACTGGATGGGGCAGAGACCTGGGAAAGTTATGCTGCAGAAGATGTGCAGATGCTTCAGCATTTAGGAGAATGTTTCAAGCGGGGAGAGAAAGTGGATGGAGTGGTACTGAATGATTTGGGTACCATTTATCAGGAAGGCATCGGAGTAGCGCAAGACGGTTATCTTGCCGAATACTGGTTCGAGCAGGCGACACAGCAAGGCGACCGGCATTATGCACCGACCAATTTGGGTGACCTTTACCGCAAGGGCTGTGGCACGCTTCCTGCTTCCTTGCCCCACGCATTTCAGGCTTATATGCGCTCCGACGATCCTTATGCACATTATCGCATCGGACAGGCATACGAAGAAGGATGGCTGGGATATACAGATATGGATAAAGCCATGCAATGGTACAGACAAGCGGCAAAAGAGGGACATCATCTCGCAGTGAAACGCTTGAAGTGATAGTAGAAAGATTCTAGGTCTATTCGTTCTTCTTTGGTTTGTTGTCGATGAATATTAAGTATTAAAATTCTTAAATATGTTGTCAAACATATACACTGATTGAGGTATCATCAAAGGAAAATCTTTTCTTTGCATCAGTATAGTTCAGCATAGTTAGGGTGAAGATATGGAAATATTGTTCGGGCAGCAGTCGACGAAGGTAAAACAACTTTCGGATTTGATAGAACAGGATATCGTGGAAGGAAAATACAAAGGAAATAATAGTCTTCCTTCCATTAATAGCTTGAGCCGTACGTATGGGGTATCTCGTGATACAGTGTTCAAGGCTTTTGCCGACTTGCGGGCAAAAAAGCTGATTGATTCGACTCCGGGAAAGGGGTATTATGTAATAGATGGTCCTAAGAAAGTCTTTTTGCTACTCGATGAATATTCACCTTTTAAAAATACGCTTTATAATAGCTTTATAAAGAATCTAGGTAACAAATATAAGGTTGACTTGTGGTTTCATCAGTATAATGAGCATATCTTCAATACGATATTACATGAGGCCATAGGACGGTATAACTATTATATTGTGATGAATTTCGATAATGAGAAGTTTTCTCCTTTGCTGGAGCAGATTCCCGCTTCGAAATTGTTGTTACTCGATTTTGGAAAGTTCGATAAGAAATCTTATTCGTATGTATGTCAGGATTTTGACAATGCCTTCTACAAGGCGCTGACTAGTCTTGTAGAACGTTTGAGCCGCTATAGGAAGGTGGTCTTTCTCTATCCGGAAGACTCGAAGCACCCTGAAAGTACCGCGGAAAGCCTGAAATCTTATTGCCGGACTCACGATCTGAAATGTGAAATTATCCGGGAGGAAGACTTAGGCAGGCTGGAGCAGAAGGTAGTTTATATTGTGATCAGGCAGATCGATGTGGTGAATGTGATTAAGCGCAGTCGGGAATTGAGTATGAAATGTGGGTATGATTTTGGCCTGATTGCGTACAATGATACTCCGGCGTACCAGGTGATTGATGAAGGAATTACAGCGTTGAGTGTCGACTGGGAAGAGATGGGGCGGCTGGCAGCAAGGTTTGTGACGGAAGGAAAGTCTGTTCAAGTTTATCTTCCTACCGAGGTTCATTTGAGACATTCCTTGTAGACGGCTTTTTTAGAAACTGATTTCAGCACAGTTTAGCACAGTGCATTATGAAAAACAAATATATTAACCTTTGAATTTATGAATAAATATCCGAAAATTGGGATTCGTCCCACAATTGATGGTCGCCAGGGTGGCGTTCGTGAAAGTCTTGAGGAAAAGACTATGAACCTGGCTAAAGCAGTAGCCGAATTGATTTCTACTAACTTGAAAAATGGGGATGGTTCTTCCGTAGAATGTGTCATTGCAGATTCTACCATCGGGCGTGTGGCTGAGAGTGCTGCTTGTGCCGAAAAATTTGAACGGGAAGGAGTTGGTGCAACCATAACCGTGACTTCGTGTTGGTGTTATGGTGCAGAAACAATGGATATGAATCCCTATTATCCGAAAGCAGTATGGGGATTTAATGGAACAGAACGTCCAGGAGCAGTGTATCTGGCTGCTGTATTGGCAGGACATGCTCAAAAAGGACTACCTGCGTTTGGTATTTACGGACGTGATGTACAGGATCTTAATGATAATACTATTCCTGAGGATGTAGCGGAAAAGATTCTTCGCTTTGCCCGTGCAGCGCAGGCGGTTGCTACAATGAGGGGAAAATCGTATCTGTCAATGGGTAGCGTGTCTATGGGTATCGCTGGTTCTATTGTCAATCCTGATTTTTTCCAAGAATATCTGGGAATGAGAAACGAGTCTGTCGACCTGACAGAGATTATCCGCCGTATGACAGAGGGTATTTATGATAAGGAAGAGTTTGAAAAGGCTATGGCCTGGACTGAAAAATACTGCAAGAAGAACGAAGGACAGGACTTCAACTCGGATGCAAAGAAAAAGACTCGTCAGGAAAAGGATGCCGATTGGGAATTTATTGTGAAAATGACTATCATCATGCGCGACTTGATGAAAGGAAACCCAAAACTCAAGGAAATGGGCTTCAAGGAAGAAGCATTGGGACATAATGCCATTGCAGCTGGATTCCAGGGACAGAGACAGTGGACTGACTTCTATCCGAACGGGGACTATTCTGAAGCATTGCTTAATACTTCGTTCGACTGGAACGGAATTCGTGAGGCTTATGTGGTAGCTACCGAAAATGATGCCTGCAACGGTGTAGCTATGCTCTTCGGTCATTTGCTTACTAACAGAGCCCAGATTTTCTCTGATGTACGTACCTATTGGAGCCCGGAAGCTGTGAAGCGAGTGACTGGAAAATCGCTGACCGGATTGGCTGAAAACGGTATCATTCACTTGATTAACTCTGGAGCCACTACATTGGATGGTACAGGACAACAGACGGATGAAAATGGATGTCCTACCATGAAACCGGCATGGGAAATTACCGAAGAAGAAATGGAAAAATGTCTGGAGGCTACCACATGGTATCCTGCCAACAGAGATTATTTCCGCGGAGGTGGTTTCTCGTCTAACTTCTTGTCGAAGGGAGGTATGCCTGTTACCATGAGCCGTTTGAATCTTGTGAAAGGATTAGGTCCTGTACTTCAGATTGCAGAAGGATGGACAGTAGAAATCGATCCGGAAATCCATAAGTTGCTGGATGAACGTACAGACCGTACTTGGCCTACTACTTGGTTCGTGCCACGCTTGTGCGACAAACCGGCCTTCAAGGATGTATATTCTGTTATGAACAATTGGGGAGCTAATCATGGAGCTATCAGTTACGGACACATTGGCCAGGATCTGATTACATTGGCTTCTATCTTGCGTATCCCGGTATGCATGCACAATGTGGACGAAAACGAAATCTTCCGTCCGGCAGCATGGAATGCATTCGGCATGGATAAAGAAGGAGCGGACTATAGAGCATGCAAGAATTATGGCCCTATCTATAAATAAGAGGAAGTCAGTCTGATAAAAACAGGTATAATTTACAGAATCAAGATGATTACAGATATACATTTCAAAGAGTTTGTAGCGCAGGCTCATCGGGTAGGTGAGGCTGGATTGACAGTTTGCAGCAGTGGCAATCTGTCTTGGAGAATAGGGGATGAGGTATTGATTTCGGGTACTGGCTCGTGGGTTCCTACACTTTCGAAAGAAAAAGTGGCCCAATGTCGGTTGGATACAGGTGAGGTGTTGAATGGAGTTAAGCCTTCCATGGAGCATGGCTTTCATTTGGGTATCCTGAGAGAAAGACCGGATGTCAATGTGGTACTTCATTTCCAGTCGCCTTATGCAACGGCTGTAGCCTGCATGAAGCATATTCCTTCAGATTTTAATGTAACGGCAGAAGTACCTTGTCATGTGGGAGCGGAGATTCCGGTGGTGCCTTATTTCCGTCCGGGTTCTCCCGAATTGGCGGCTGCAGTAGTGGATGCTATGAAGAATCATAACTCCATCTTGTTGCAAAAGCACGGACAGGTGGTATGCGGAAAAGATTTTGATCAGGCTTTTGAACGGGCGATGTTTTTCGAGATGGCTTGCCGGATTATCGTACTCTCCGGAGGGGAATATCAAACGTTGGGCAAAGCTGAGATAGACGATCTGGAAACTTATGTGTTAGGCAAGAAGACAAAATGACAGACGTATATTTGGCAATTGATTTTGGAGGGGGTAGCGGGCGTGTGATTGCCGGCTACCCTTCCGGTGATGAGTTAGTGCTTGATACGGTATATCGCTTTCCCAATCGTCAGGTAAAGTTAGGTGCTCATGTCTATTGGGATTTTCTTTCCCTGTTCGAAGATATGAAGCGGGGCATACGCATGGCCCACGAAAAAGGTTATCGTATCAAAAGTATAGGTATTGATACCTGGGGGGTGGACTTTGGACTGATAGACAAGCAGGGTAATTTGCTGGGAAATCCTGTCTGTTACCGGGACCGGCGTACAGAAGGTCTTTCGGAGGAGGTGTTTGCTCGTGTCTGTCGGAAAGAACATTATGCTCGGGTAGGTACTCAGGTGATGGATATCAATACGCTTTTCCAACTTTATGCTATGAAGAAAAATGGCGATCCGCTGTTGGAAGTGGCTGATAAACTGTTGTTTATGCCCGACCTGTTCAGTTTTTTTCTGACGGGAGTGGCGAACAATGAATATAGCATTGCTTCTACATCCGAAATGCTGGATGCCAGAAGTCGGCAATGGGACTGGAAACTGATGGAGGAACTGGGGCTGCCTGCACATTTGTTTGGTGAGATTGTCATGCCCGGAACTGGAAGGGGAAAAGTAAAGCCGGAGATTCTGGAGGAACTGGGTATCGGTTACGATATTGAGGTCGTGGCTGTTGCTTCTCATGATACGGCAAGTGCTGTTTCGGTGGTGACGGAGGTTGCCGGAGGGGAGCACAAGGCTTTCTTGAGTTCGGGAACCTGGTCTTTGTTGGGTGTAACTCTCGATGAACCGGTGCTGACTGAGGAGGCGCGTAAGGCTGGATTTACAAATGAAGGAGGTAGCGATGGTAAGATTTGTTTCCTTCAGAATATTACCGGTCTGTGGATTTTGCAGCGGCTTTTCTCTCAATGGAAGGACGAAGGCAAGGATACCTCATACGAGAGACTTATTCCGCTGGCGACAAAGACAGAATTCTGTGCTACCATTGATGTAGACGATGCCTCATTCCAGAATCCGATTTGCATGTCGGAAGCCATCAACCGTTATTGTGAAGCTACGGGTCAGCCTGTACCTGTATCGCAAGGAGAATATGTTAGATGTATCTTGTTGTCGCTTGCCGAAAGATACCGGAAAGGTATCGAGGAACTGAACAGGATGCTTCCTCAGCCGGTTACGTGTCTTCATATTATCGGCGGAGGCAGTCAGAATGGATTGCTCAATGACTTGACAGGAAAACTGACCGGTCTGAAGGTGGAAACCGGGCCGGTGGAGGCCACTGCCATTGGCAATATTAGAATGCAGATGAAACACGTCTGAATAAAATATGCCATAAGGTTTCCTTTGGCATATTTTGTGACTTGTATACGTTGTTAAACACATGATAAACATTTTAATACTATGAGTTGTAAGAAAGCAGAACCAATATTGAAGAAGGAGGGGGTGAACTATCTTGTACCGTTTATATTGATTACTTTTTGTTTTGCCCTTTGGGGATTTGCCAATGATATAACTAATCCGATGGTAAAAGCTTTTTCCAAGATATTCCGAATGAGCGTTGCGGATGGAGCACTGGTACAAGTTGCTTTTTATGGAGGATATTTTGCAATGGCTTTTCCGGCTGCTATGTTTATCCGTAAGTATACTTATAAGGCAGGAGTACTGATGGGATTGGGGATGTATGCGTTGGGTGCCTTGTTATTTTTTCCAGCCAAGATGACTGGAAATTATTATCCTTTTTTGTTGGCTTATTTCATTATGACCTGTGGCTTGTCTTTTTTGGAAACTAGTTGCAATCCTTATATCCTTTCTATGGGTAGTGAACAGACGGCTACCAGAAGATTGAATTTGGCTCAGTCTTTTAATCCTATCGGTTCTTTGCTTGGGATGTATGTGGCTATGAATTTCATTCAGAATAAATTGAATCCGATGGATACTGTGGAGCGAAGCCAGTTGACACAGGTTGAGTTTGAACAGGTACGTGATTCAGATTTGTCTGTACTGATAGCTCCTTATCTTGCAATTGGAGTCGTGATTTTTCTCATGTTGCTGGTTATCCGACTGTCGCGGATGCCTAGTAATGCTGACCGTTCACATGCCATAAACTTTATTCCGATCTTGAAACGTATTTTCTCTATCCGCCATTATCGGGAAGGAGTGATTGCACAATTCTTTTATGTAGGAGCACAGATTATGTGCTGGACATTCATTATACAATATGGAACCCACTTGTTTATGTCGCAGGGAATGGATGAGCAAAGTGCGGAGGTACTTTCTCAGAAATTCAATATTGCGGCAATGATTATTTTTTGCGGAAGTCGTTTTGTCTGCACGTTTATGTTGCGGTATCTGAATGCCAGTCTCTTGCTTAAAATCCTGGCCCTGGCTGCGTGTGTCTTGACTGTAGGGGTTATCTTCCTGGAGAATATATGGGGAATGTATTGTCTGGTTGGAGTGTCGGCGTGTATGTCGCTCATGTTTCCCACTATTTATGGTATTGCGTTGGAGGGATTGGGGGATAATGCCAAATTTGGAGCTGCCGGGTTGATTATGGCCATCTTGGGCGGTTCAGTCCTTCCTCCATTGCAGGCTTGCATTATCGATTGTAAGGTGTTGTTCGATATGCCTGCTGTCAATCTCTCGTTCGTCTTGCCCTTGGTTTGCTTTGTAGTAATAGCCATATACGGGCATCGGATGCGTTGTCGGGTGTAGGATGTAGATAGTATCATTCCGCCCCTGCACATCTGTTCGGATACAGATATGACAGGGGCGGAATAATATAATCTGAGTAGTGTAGGCAGAACGGATTAATGCATGTCGGCCATTTCGTCGCGGTAAGCCTTGTACGTGCCCGGATGTTGTGTAGTGGCAGTGAAGGTAACTGCATCGCTACTTATCGATACATTGCCGATTTTATTTCCCTGACTGTCGGTCACTACATCCGATGGAGTATTTTTAAAGGTTCCGTTCCATACGTAGTAGTTGTCTGCTCTGCTTTTTGGAAATACTTCGTAAGTACATTGGAAACTATACCCATCGGAGGTTTTTCCAATAGTAATGACTGTGTCCGATTCTCCGGTCAGATTGCCGTATCTGCCTGTAATTTCTGTCGGTTCATCGTCTGTAGTACATGCAGTGGCAACTATCATTGCCGCAAGCATTAAAAAACGGTTTATAGTTTTCATACGTGTATAAGTAAGTTATTTTTTTCCAAATTCAGGATCTATTTTCAGTAAGGCTGTGACGCCGAAAGTAGCGATACAGCATATCATTATCCATACAAAGAAATGCGGATAGCCTAATGTTTCCTGCAGCCATCCGGCTATCATGCCGGGCAACATCATTCCCAATGCCATAAAAGCCGTACAGATGGCATAATGTGCGGTTTGATGACTGCCGCGGGAGTAGTAAATCAGGTAGAGCATATATGCCGTGAAGCCAAAGCCATATCCGAACTGTTCGATAAAGATACAAATATTAATCAGAATCAGGCTGCTATCCGGGAAATAACTTAGATATACATAGACGATATCGGGTAAAGAAATAGCCCATACCATGGTCCACAGCCAGTAGCAGAGTCCGTGACGGGCTACAGCCAGTCCACCCAATATTCCTCCTGCCGTAAGTCCGATGATGCCTAAGGTCCCTTGGGCAAACCCAATCTGTTCGGTCGTCATTCCCAGTCCCCCTTCGGATATCGGGTCGAGCAGAAAAGGAATACTCATCTTGGCAAGCTGGGCTTCCGGCAGCCGGTAGAGCAGCATAAAGAGAATGGCAGCTCCGGCTTGTTCTTTTTTGAAGAAAGAACGGAAGGTCTGCAGGAAGTCGTACAGCAGGCTGGAGGCCGAGTGCTGACGGACAGCCCGGTCCTGTTCGGGACGAGGCAGCCGGTAGGCATGGTAGACCCACAGTGCGAGCAATAATCCGGAAGCAAGCAGAAAAGTCAGTGCCCAGGCATACGGAATACCTTGTCCCGATTTCTCCAGAAAGCCGGCAAGCATAATCAGTACTCCCTGTCCGGCAATGGTTGCAATCCGGTAGAAGGTACTGCGTATGCCTACATACAGTGCCTGCTGGTGTGGGGTGAGTCCCAGCATATAGAATCCGTCGGCTGCAATATCGTGGGTTGCCGAACTGAATGCAAGAAGCCAGAATACCGCCAGTGTCACCTGGAAGAAATGTTCGGTGGGAATGGTAAAAGCGATTCCGGCCAGTCCGGCTCCGATAAGTAACTGCATGGATACAATCCACCAGCGTTTCGTCTTGATAAGGTCGACAAACGGGCTCCACAGCGGTTTGATTACCCAGGGCAGGTTCAGCCAGCTGGTATACAGGGCAATGTCGGTATTCGATATGCCCATGCGTTTGTACATGACCAAAGACAGTGTCATGACAATGACATAAGGTAACCCCTCTGCAAAATACAGACTGGGTACCCACTTCCAGGCAGATGGTGTGTTCATTTAGTACAGTTTTCTTATTTCTGCACCCCGATAGTAGTGCAGCAAGATTTCATTGTAATTGTATCCCTGTTCCCCCATAACGGCTGCTCCAATCTGGCACAGTCCTACTCCGTGTCCCCATCCGGCTCCGGTCAGTTCGAACCAGGCGGGCGCTCCGTTTTCCTCCTGTCCTTTGTCTACCACGAAGGCCGAGCTGAACAGATGGCTTTCCGATAGCGTACGGCGTATTTCCAGTTCTTTTCCTATGATGAGCGTTTTGTTTGTTCCTACAATCTTCAGACGGCTGATACGTCCGGATTTTCCACGTTCCATTGGGATGAGGTCGAGTATCTGTCCGTAATCGGTCTTGGTGTTTTTACGAATCAGTTCTGCCAGTTCTTCCTGCGTATATCGCACGTTCCAGCGGTAGAAGTCGGTCGTCTCCCTGTCGTAATTGTTCAGGATTTGTGAAAGGATATGCGTATCCTTTGTATTACAGAAAGAAGGAGGAGAAGTCCGTATCCACTGCTGTATGGTCTGTTCGTCCGAAAGATCGGGAATCGGTTCGTTTGAGCCGGTGTCGCGCACAGCCGAGAGATAGGTATGTTTTTTGTCCTCCCAGCAGTAGTTGAATTCCTCGCTTACTCCGCCACAGCATTTGGAGAAGCGTGCGTCGCAGATGCTTCCTTTGTGCATCAGTACCTGTCCTTTGGTGGTCTTTACTGCTTCTTCTACAGCCGGGCTGGTTGCTTTGGTGATTCCCTGATAGCGCTGGCAATGGTCGTCGGCACAGACATCGAAGATGCTATGGTCTTCCCGGTCGTACCAGCGGATGTATTCTGTTTCTGTCTTGATGAACGAAAAGAAATCGGCAGGTTGCTGGCTCATGGCTTTCCGTTTTTCGATTTGTGCCAGCAGCCAGCTGCGTGAGATTACAGCGTGGGCTTTCAGAAACTCGGGAGATGAAGCCGAGTTCATTTCCGAAGAAATCACACTGATAAGGTAATCTTCTGCCGGAAGCAGATTGATAGCTACAATCTTTCCTTCGTCTACCACTAATTTCAATGTTCCTCTGAATACTTGTGTTTCCTGCCGTTCCCAATGGAAATTGATACCGATTGTGACATCGTACAAGGAGAAAGAGGCTTCATTTTCCAGTGGGGTAAAGGTCAGTTCGCGGTATACATTTCCGTTCCATAGTATGCCTCCGTCTTCGAATGCTACTACTTGTGGTCCGTCTACCGTTTCTCCTTTCGCCAGGAAATGTGCGTTCAGGGTAAAGTGTATTTTCTGGGCACTGACAATGCCGATACTTATTTCAGGTTCTTTCATATATTGATGCGTATGTGTGGTTTAATGATGTGCGACTTCTCCGAGTATCTGCCGGAGGTCTTCCAGGGTTATTTTATTAAAATCTTCTTCGCGTGGGGTTACAATGAGTCCTCCCATATCCAAGGCTCCCGGACTGACCAGAAGTTGTGCTTCTCCTTGTGCGGTATAGCAGGAAGGGCGGTGTTTGTCTCTTGGGAAATAGGCTACTGTAAATCCTCTCTGTCCGTCTTTCCATGCAAACAGATTATATCGGGGCTCACTCTCTCCTTCATGCAGCGGTAGTGTGTGCAGGTATTGCTCTATCAGAGAAGGAGGGGTAGTGTAGCTTCCTGCGGTGATGAATGCCTGAGCCGGACATACATAATCCTTGATTTGATAGCTGCGGCAGATGTTTCCATCGGCATCCGTTGCTTCTGCTGTCTGGAGAGCTGTCTTCATCAGCCGTTCCCATTGGGCAATAAACGGTATGTCTTCTTTTCGTGCTGCCTGAAAATGAAAATGATCGGGAGCAGAAGCACCGCATTGTGCCCCGTTGTAGAACAGGGCATATCCTTTGTCGAAATAGTTTTCTATCCATTCCAGCAGTCTTCCCGGAAGCTGACGTGCCGTTTTGTCTGCCAGGGTCTGTTCCTGATGGCGAAGGCTGGAAATGGTGAGATGGCCTTGCAATATAGGATACGGATTGATGCGCAGGCTGAAAGGTTCGTCGAGTTCAATGGTCAGACTGTCTTGTTCCTGTGGTTTGTTCTCCATACAAAGGAAACAGGGGCGTGCAGCAATGGAAGCCTTGTCTGTAGCAGCGCAGGTCGATACGGCACGGGCCGGATTAAACTGTATGGTAATCTGGTTGCCGTCTATTTCAAATCTGCGTGTCTGTATATTTTGTAGTGCTTCATGGTTCCGATGAGCCAGTTCCCAGGTATCCAGTTGCTGTGCAACGAAGCCGGAGCCGGCAGTGAGACCTTGTGCGGCTGCCCATGCTTTTCTATGGCTGATTTCCAGTGTACGCAGACTGTCCTTATAGGTATTGTTCTGATTTGTTTTTTCTATGCTGAGCGCTGCATCGGAATTTCCTTCCCAGCGGCGGCACAGATAGAGTACGTCGAAAATACGGCCGATGCGGTACCGGCGTGAAAATGCCAGTCCCAGTGCATAATCTTCGCCATAGCTTGTATTGGGCACCCGTATCTCTCTTAAAACGGGAGTAAAGAATGCCCGCGGTGCTCCCAGACCGTTGATGCGTAATGCATTGTTGTGTCCGTTATCGTCTGTCCACTCTTTGTGGTCGATTACCCCGGGCGGTAATGTCTGCAAGTCGAAGTTGGTCATGCGGTACGAGCCGATTACCATTGCACATTGCTCCTGATAAAACTTGTCGACGATACGTTGCAAGGTATCCGGACCGCTATAGAGGTCGTCACTATCCAGTTGTACGGCAAAGCGTCCGCACTTCGGATGATGTATACCTTGATTCCAGCAACCTCCGATACCTAAATCTGTCCGCTCGGGGATGAGGTGAATCACCCGTTTGTCTTTCTTATATTGTTCGATAATTTCGCTGGTCCCGTCGGTAGAATGGTTGTCGATGACAATCAGGTTGAACGGGAAACTGGTTTCCTGTGTCAGTACAGAACGGATGGCATCTTCGATGGTACGCACCCGGTTGCGGACCGGTATAATGACAGATGCTTCGTACTCAAACTCTCCGGCTGATAAATCTACTGTATGTTTCACAGGAGGAAGATAAGCACCAATCCGTTTCAGGTAATGCGTAAAGACTACTTCTCTTTCAATTTGCACTTGCCGGTTGCGAGGGTCTACGTAGTCGAATTGTTTTTCTCCGGACAGGCGTGTGTCTTCTTCTATTTCCGTATATAGAAATTCGTGTATATGCGTAAGGCTTGCATGCTCGGAAAGAGCAAGACGCAATGCATAGAGAGCCGAAAACTGATACTCCGGTTCCAGTGCGATACGGTGGAGTGCCTTGCGGAAACAATCGGTCTTGAACAGCAGCACGGAGCCAAAGTCGAAGTCATCGCGTACGCTGCCCGGCTGATAGTCGGCAACCGGATGAGGCTGTCGTCCGTTCTGGGTTTCCTGATAATGGTCGGCATATACCATTCCACACTCTGGAGCCGACAGATAATCGATCATTCTTTCCAAAGCCATTTCTCCCCATTGCAATATCTGTGGCTTGGTATAGATAAGCAGGTAGGGAGTAGAGGTATGGGCTGCAATCTGTGTCAGGGCAGAGGTAGAATCGAATGAACCGTATGGCAAGACACGGCAATTTTCCGGTAATGTGGTTTCCGGTATATGCAGGTTGGTAAGCAAGCAGATGTCTTTCACGTACGGACTTTCCGTGAAGTGCTTTATATTCTTATCCGACAGTTCTTTGTCCCCATATAGGAGATAGCACGTTATAGTCTGGTTCATATCTTATCAATTTATAGAAAACAAACTTACGTAAATTCTATGGAATGGCCGAATAAATGGATTGATTTTTGGGGCAGACTGTTTCTGTCTGCTTTTTTACATACTGTCTTTTGTTATTATATGCTCATCGGATGGTTTCCAGATACAGAAATGCAGAATGCATATCGAATGGTGTCGTTTCTGTAACTTGATTCTGATGTTTGTTGTCTATGTAGTTATACAATTATAAAGGGAACTTTTTGGAGGGTATATACTTTTCTAATCTTTTAATAATCATAATAGGTTGTGCTAATCTGTGTTTTTTATAAGGATATTCCACAGATTTTCGGTAACTTTGTACGCTAATATATAGATTTGAAAAGAAATGGATATGACAAAAACTCCTTTATTGGGGAAAACTCTGAACGAAATACAGGGGATTGTTTCCGATTTGGGGATGCCGAAGTTTACTGCCGGACAGATTGCTGCATGGATTTACGACAGAAAGGTGACCTCGATTGACGAAATGACAAATCTGTCGTTGAAGAACCGGGAACGCCTGAAGGAAAACTATGAAATCGGTGCTTCTGCTCCTGTACATGAAATGCGCTCGGTAGACGGTACGGTGAAATATCTTTTCCGCACTCCTGAAGGAGATTATATAGAGTCTGTGTATATTCCTGATGCGGACAGAGCTACTCTGTGTGTATCTTCGCAGGTAGGTTGCAAGATGAACTGTAAATTCTGTATGACAGGGAAGCAGGGATATACCAATAGTCTGACCGCTACACAGATATTGAATCAGATTTACTCGATTCCTGAACGCGATACATTGACTAATGTGGTGTTTATGGGAATGGGAGAACCTTTTGATAATCTGGATGCAGTACTTCGTGCACTGGAAATACTTACGGACGACTATGGGTATAAATGGAGTCCGAAACGTATTACTGTTTCTACTGTGGGACTGCGCAAAGGACTGGAACGTTTCCTGGAAGAAAGCGATTGTCATCTGGCTATCAGTCTGCATTCTCCTTTCCCGGCACAGCGAAGGGAACTGATGCCGGCAGAAAAGGCATTTTCTATTACGGAAATGGTGGAGATTTTACGCCGTTATGATTTCAGCAAGCAACGTCGTCTTTCGTTCGAATACATTGTATTCAAGGGCGTAAACGACAGTCTGATTTATGCCAAGGAGTTGATTAAACTTTTGCGTGGACTGGATTGCCGCATGAATCTGATTCGTTTCCATGCCATTCCGAATGTAGATCTGGAGGGTACCGATTCGGATTCGATGATTGCTTTCCGCGATTATCTTACACAGCATGGCCTGTTTGCGACCATTCGTGCATCGAGAGGAGAGGATATTTTTGCGGCTTGCGGAATGCTCTCTACTGCCAAACAACAGGCAGAAAAAGAAAATGAAACCATTTAATACAGAGAAAAATATGAAAAGTTTATCCTTTTATTTATGTATGGCACTGGTTGGACTGGTGCTGGCTTCTTGTAAAGAAGGAGGAAAAAGTATAATGACACCCGTATCGAGCGGACGTCCCTATGAAGTAATGGTAGTGGCAGACGACAATTGCTGGATGAGTCCGGACAGTGCTTTGTTTCATGTGCTGGATACTGATGTTCCGGGATTGCCTCAGGCTGAACGCTCTTTCCGTATTTCACGTGTACGTCCGGAGCATTTCGACCGTACGATGAGACTGTTCCGGAATATTATTATCGTAGATATTAACCCGAACACATATACGCAGACTAAATTTAAGTATACCCGTGATGCTTATTCATCTCCTCAGATGATTATGACTATTCAGGCACCTACTCAGGCTGAGTTTGCTGATTATGTATCGAAAAACGGACAGGTGATTATTGATTTTTTCACTCGTGCGGAAATGAATCGTGAAGTGAAGCAACTGGAAAAGAAACACAATCAGGTGATTTCTTCTAAAGTGGCAAGTCTTTTCGACTGTGACATCTGGATGCCGGTCGATATGCTTTCTTATAAGGAAGGCAAGGATTTCTTCTGGGCTTCTACTAATCTGAATGATATGAACTTTGTAATGTATGCATTCCCTTACAGAGATAAGAATACATTTACAAAAGAATATTTTATCCACAAACGTGACTCGGTAATGAAAATCAATCTTCCGGGTGCCAGCGAAGGTATGTATATGGAAACTGCCGATTCTATCTTTGTGGATGTACGCAATATTGCCGTAAAAGGCGATTATGCTTTCGAGGCTCGTGGCTTGTGGGAAATGCGGAATGACGCAATGGGTGGTCCTTTTGTATCACACATGCGTGTAGACCGTAACAACGGCCGGGTAATTGTGGTAGAAGGTTTTGTCTATAATCCGGGTAAGTTGAAACGCGATCAGATCCGTAAGCTGAATGCAGCGTTGTATACCTTGAAACTTCCTTCAGAAAAAGAGGTTTCTGAAATTCCGGTAGATAACTCCATTGATGAAGAGAAGGCTCAGGTAGAGACTGAACAGAATAATAACAAGTAAACAAATAGAAATGGAAGAAGGTAAGATAAGGGTAGGTATTACTCACGGAGATATAAACGGAGTGGGCTATGAGGTTATTTTAAAGACCTTTTCCGATCCGTCCATGCTGGAATTGTGTACACCTATTATCTATGGTTCACCGAAAGTAGCGGCATACCATCGTAAGACAATGGATATTCAGACTAATTTCAGTATTATCAATTCGGCTTCGGAAGCTCAGGATGGCCGGGTGAATATTGTGAACTGTATAGATGATGAATTGAAGGTGGAATTGACTCGCTCTACTCAGGAGGCTGGAAAAGCGGCTCTTTCTGCTTTGGAAGCAGGACTGGAAGAATATCG
This sequence comes from Phocaeicola sp. HCN-40430, assembly GCF_037890285.1. Classification (NCBI taxonomy): domain Bacteria; kingdom Pseudomonadati; phylum Bacteroidota; class Bacteroidia; order Bacteroidales; family Bacteroidaceae; genus Phocaeicola; species Phocaeicola sp. HCN-40430. The sequence continues at coordinate 20,177 of NZ_JBBKBS010000007.1, read as the reverse complement.
TGAAGGCTTGTTTGATGTGCTGGTTACAGCTCCGATTAACAAACATACGATTCAGTCGGATTCATTCCATTTTCCCGGACATACCGAATACATTGAAGAACGTGTGGGCGAGGGACAAAAAGCATTGATGATTCTTTTGAAAGGTGATTTCCGTATTGCATTGGTAACAGGCCATGTGCCGGTTGCAGAGATTGCAAATCATCTGACTAAGGAATTGATTATGGAAAAGATTGCTATTTTCCATCGTTCCTTGAAAAAGGATTTCGGAATAGATTGTCCGCGTATTGCTGTGCTTGCCTTGAATCCTCATGCAGGCGACGGTGGCCTGATAGGTAAGGAGGAACAGGAAATAATCATTCCTGCCATCAATGAAATGATAGCAAAAGGTATTCAGTGTTTTGGTCCTTATCCGGCTGATGGATTTATGGGAGCTGGAAATTACCGTTATTTCGACGGAGTACTGGCAATGTATCATGATCAGGGATTGGCACCGTTTAAGGCGTTGGCTATGGATGAAGGTGTAAACTTTACAGCCGGACTGCCGATTGTACGTACTTCTCCGGCACATGGTACCGCTTACGATATCGCCGGTCAGGGTATTGCTTCGGAAGATTCCTTCCGTCAGGCTATTTATGTAGCTTTGGATGTATATCGTAACCGCTGTATAGAGGAAGAAATCAGTGCGCGTCCGTTGCGTAAACAGTATTATGAGAAACGTGACGACAGCGATAAGCTGAAGTTGGACTCTATCGATGAAGAATAAATACAGAAATATATTTTTGGTGTTTGGCATAGCGGCAATAGCCGTTATGCTTTTCACTTTTGATGTGTCGTATACCGAACTGGCCGAGAGTGTACGCAGGGCTGGTCTTTGGTTTCCGGTGGTAGTCTTGCTCTGGATGCTGATTTATGTGCTGAACGCAGGTGCATGGTATATTATTATACACGATGGATTCAAAGGAGGAAAAATTCCTTTCTGGCGTGTATACAAATATACGGTAACCGGTTTTGCCCTGAACGCAACCACACCTGTGGGATTGATGGGAGGAGAGCCTTACCGCATTATGGAACTGACTCCGTACGTGGGGGTGGAAAAGGCTACATCGAGTGTGATATTGTATGTGATGATGCATATTTTCTCTCATTTCTGCTTCTGGCTTTTTTCTATCGGACTGTATGTCGTACTGCATTTTGATTATCTTACGACGGGTATGTCTGCTTTTCTTGGTCTGGCGGGGCTGTTTTGTCTCTGTGGCGTGTATTTCTTTACAAAAGGATATCGCTCGGGACTTGCCATGCGAAGCATTGGGCTGTTGCAGAAAGTACCTTTTCTGCGGAATTGGGCTACAGGCTTTGCACAGCGGAAGAAAGATGCCTTGGAACGGGTAGATGCTCAAATAGCCGAGTTGCATGGAAAGCATCGTATTACGTTCTATTCTTCACTGGGAGCGGAGTTCTTTGCAAGGGTATTTTCGTGTGCAGAGATTTATTGTATATTGCTGATTTTTACGGATACAATCAGTTACTGGGACTGTATTCTGATATTGGCATTTACTTCTCTGTTTGCCAATGCTCTTTTCTTTTCACCTATGCAGTTGGGTGCCCGTGAGGGAGGATTCGCTTTAGCTGTAGGAGGATTGGCCTTACCTTATGCTTATGGAGTATATATGGGACTGATTATGCGTGTGCGTGAACTTATCTGGATTGTTGTAGGTATCGGACTGATGAAGTTTGGTAACCGCCGGCCGGTAGAAAGTGAAGAATATAAATAGCTATAAAGTATCATGTCGTTTGAATCGTTGAAAAAAGGAATTAAGTCTACGCTGAAATCGGAGGATACAGAAGGATTTTTTGAAATTTACGTGACCCGTTCTTGTGGATATATCTGGGCTTTGTTTTTCAAAAAATTACATGTACATCCCAATGCTGTGACCATTATATCCATTGTACTGGGAGCATTGGCTGGATATATGTTTTATTTTGACGATTTGTATCATACGCTTTGGGGAATTTTCCTGCTGATATGGGCAAACTGGTACGACTGTGCCGACGGACAACTGGCAAGAATGACGGGGCAGAAAAGTCTGCTGGGACGTATCTTGGATGGATTTGCCGGTGATGTATGGTTCTTCTCTATCTATTTCTTTATTTGTTTGCGCTTGAATGAAGAATGGGGATTATGGATTTGGTTGCTGGCTGCATTTGCCGGACTGATATGTCATAGTAAGCAATGTGCACTGGCCGATTATTATCGCAATGTGCATATATTCTTTCAGAAAGGTGCCGATAAATGTGAATTGGATTCTTCTGTAGTACAGAAGGAGAAAATGAGAAAACTTTTGTGGAAAGAAGCATGGTTCGAGAAGATTTATCTCTTCTTTTATACCCGATATACTCGCAGTCAGGAGCAAATGTCGCCCGCTTGTCAGCATTTGCTGAAAGCATTAAAGACAAAATATGGAAATACTTTGCCTGTTGAGTTGCGCGAAGAATTCCGTCGTGGAAGTAAGCCGCTGATGAAATACACAAATATTCTGACTTTTGATACAAGGGCACTGGTACTCTTTGTCGTGATGCTGGTCAAAGAACCGTATCTGTATTTTGTGTTCGAAATAACAGTCTTGAATGTTCTGTTTTTCTATATGCGCTATAAACACGAGAATTTATGTAAGAATATTGAGAAAACATATTGTTGAAATGAAAAAAGAAAGGAACATAGCACTGATTATGGCTGGAGGTTCGGGCGACCGTATGGGAACTGATACTCCAAAGCAATTTGTATGTCTGGGAGGTGTTCCTGTTATTTTATATACATTGAAAGCCTTTCAAGAGCATCCGGAAATAGATGAAATTGCAGTTGTGTGTGTGCCAGGTTGGGAAGACTTTGTGCGCGAACTGGCTCAGAAATATGACATTGGCAAATTGAAACATATTTTTGTAGGGAAAAAAAGTAGCCATGAGTCAGTGCGGGCAGGAATGGAAGGATTGTGTGAAGTGTGCGATATGAAAGACATTGTACTTGTGCATGACGCGGTACGTCCTTTTATCTCTGCACAGATTATTACCGATAATATTGAGGTCTGCCGAACAAAAGGGAATGCCATAACGGCTGTATTGGATAATGAAGCGTTAATGTACAGTACAGACGGTGTGGCATCGGAAAAATATTTCCCGCGAGAAGTGATGTATAAGGCACAGACTCCTCATACTTTCAGGCTGGAAGACCTGAAAGAGGCCTATGAAGAAGCAGATGGCAAAGGAATCTGTGAGCAGTCGCTTTATACACTTATGGCAGAACTGAAACGGTATCCGCTGTATATTGCAAAGGGGCACAGACTGAATATGAAGCTGACTGTACCTGATGATATTTTGGTCTTTGAGGCCATATTATCTATAAAAACAAAACTATAATAATTATAAAACCAACAAACGTAGAAAAATGAAATCGAAAGGAACTTCATTGGTTGACAAGCAGTATATTATTCCGTTTATACTTGTAACCTCACTTTTCTTTTTATGGGGATTTGCCCATGCTATTCTGGATGTAATGAACAAGCACTTTCAGGAAGCGCTTGATATTACGAAAGCGCATTCGGCCTTTATTCAGGTAACGATGTATATGGGGTATTTTGTGATGGCAATTCCTGCAGGATTATTTATCAATCGTTTCGGATATCGAAAAGGTGTAGTGTCTGGACTTATTCTTTATGGAGTAGGAGCTTTGCTGTTTATTCCAGGGGAGTATATCGCTTCGTTTAATGCTTTTCTTTTTGCTTTGTTCGTAATCGGTTGTGGACTGGCTTTTCTGGAAACAGCAGCTAACCCCTATGTGACGGAACTGGGAGCAAAGGAAACAGCTGCAAGCCGTCTGAACTTTGCACAATCCTTCAATGGACTGGGATGTATTTGTGCACCGATATTGGTAGGATTTATGTTGTTTTCCAACGATGGACAGGAGGGAAGTGGAAGTATAGCTTTGCCTTATGTGTGCATGGGGGTAATAGTATTGCTGGTAGCAGTTATATTTTCTCGTGTGAAACTGCCGGAAATAGAACATGCAATAGAAGTGGATTCGGAAGGGCATAAGGTAAGTCTTTGGTCGCATAAACTGTTTGTATTCGGAGCTTTTGCTTTGTTTGCTTATGAAATAGGTGAGATTTCAATCAATAGTTTCTTCATCAACTACGTGGTAGAACAAAAATGGATGAGTGCCCGTGATGCCTCTTGGGTTTTATCGTTCGGTGGATTGGGACTGTTCATGGTCGGACGCTTTGTCGGCAGTTGGATTATGCGTCGGGTACGTGCAGAAAAAATGCTGTTTGTATGTGCTACAGGTGTTGTACTTACTACGTTTATTGTATTGCTCGATGTCGGCATGATTTCTTTGGTCGCCCTTCTGTGTGGTTACGCTTTTGAAGCAATTATGTTTCCTACCATATTTGCACTGTCTCTGAAAGGATTGGGAAGCCATACCAAGCGTGCTTCTTCTTTCCTGATGATGTCTCCGGTAGGGGGAGTAGTTGGTCCGTTGCTGATGGGATATGTGGCCGATCAGACTACGATGGTATGGTCGTTTGCCGTTCCTTTCTGTGCGTATGTATTTGTATGGTTCTATGCACGTAAAATGTTGTCTGTAGCCTGAGTAGTGTAAAACTCTATAAAGAAATCGCCTCTTAAAAGCTTTTTATAAACTTTTAAGAGGCGATTTCTTTATGTCTTTTTGAAAGACTGTTGTACCGGTTTATTCCGTTATTATAATACTTCCGGATGAAGATTACTGTTTTGTATGATTTGGAGAACTTCTTCTTCACTGCCGGAAAAAGGACCTGATTTTTCAATTTTCAGAGTAGACAATGCAGCAGCAAAACAGCCGGCTTCTTCATATGAAGCTCCTTTGTTTCTCATATACAGATATCCCATTACGTATGTATCTCCACAACCGGTAGCATCTACTACTTCTTTGGGTGGATAGGCTGGTATTCTGTAAAATTTACTGTCTGCATAAATCAGAGAACCGGAACTTCCCAATGTGAGCAAAACTTCTTTGACTCCCCATTCTGCCAGTCGGATAGAGGCTTGTTGATAGTCTGATAGTCCGGTCAACACTTCTGCCTCGTGTTCGTTTACTTTCAGAATATCTACATATTGCAGCATTTCTTTTTTGTTTGCCCAATCTATAGCGTGAACATTCTCTCCTCTTACTTCACGTAAATATCCTTGTGCATCGACAGAAAGTGTACCTTTTTTTGACAGATATTGAAGAACATCCAACGGAAAATCATCGGCCAACAGACTTCCCAAATGATAGAAACGGGCTTCTTCTCCTTCGAGGCCTTCTACTGTGAACGGATCGGCTTTAGCCAATACGCGTTGGGTACGGTTGTCCTGGTTTTCACCGTATGCATTTTCGAAATATACAGTATGCTTGCTGGGAAGCACTTTTACTTCTACTCCTTTGCTGCGAAGCTCTTCTACCGAAGCCATTTCGCTTGGTGCCAGCGCTGTTATCAGTTTATAATTTTGGCTGTTCTGTAGGTGACGGATTCCATGAGAAAAATAGTAGGCCGTTCCTCCAGGCATGTACGTAGTTTGTTTCGGAGTAATTATCTTGTCTAAAGTGATGTGTCCGATGCAACAAATATCATTCATTGGCGTAAAGTCTAAAAATTTGCCCGCAAAGGTAGACAATTTTTTAGACTTTTAAGAGATGTATGTTTGTCGTTTTATCTCATTTTATGGCAAATTTCTCATTTACAGGCTGATTTTATCAGTTAATGTAGTGAGTATATCTGTCAATGAAGCGTGAAAATGCAGGAATTCTCATCAATCCATATTCGAAAACCACGATACCGATGATGGCACATGAGGCGCCGAGTATGGCATCTATAATGTAATGATGTCCGGAATAAACGGCAGTAAACCAAATGCCAATCATAATGAAGGCAAAGATACCTCGTAGCCAGTTGCTGCATCTAGCCTTCAGTGAGTAATAAAAAGCTATTACCATATAGGCCGAGTGGAGTGAAGGAACTGCTGCAAACACATTTGAGTTTCGGGCATAGAGACTGTCGAATATAGAGAGTCCCGTCATTGCATCAAAACGTCCCAGTCCGGCTACATCGCCGGGAGTATTCAGTATGACTTCGAATCCGTATTTCATCACATACCAGGGTGGGGCTGCAGGGTGAATGTAATATCCTGCAAAACCGATAAGATTGACAAATAGAAAGACCAAAGCAAAGCGAAGGTATATGGCACGTTGTTTGGCAAAATAAAGTCCTAATCCGAATAGAATAGGTACGGGTACCCAGCACAGATAGAATATACCGGCCATAAAATCCATTGCAGGACAGTTGTGAATATTAAAATATTCGTTGGGGGTGAGTATACCTTCAGTGGCTGTAGCAATACCAAACAGGCTTTTTTCTGCTTCATAAAGTCCCTGTACATCAATAGGGTTTACTTCGTAGTTGGGAATAATGCGCATCCAGTCGTATGAAATGCCGAATATGGCAAAAGGAAGGAGAGCTACTACGAGTTTACGTGTAACGGAGCTGACAAGGAAAAGGGCAGCTATCAGTATTCCCATTCCGATGTGTTCCGGACGTATCCCCACAAATAAAGCCGTTACAAGCATCCAGGCTGCCAGAGACAAGACAAGCGTCAGGCTTTCCCTTGCAGTAGGTTTATTGTATAATGTATTCATCGGTTGGACTTATTTCTTGATTAACTGACGGCGGCTGTATTCGATACGCGCAAAAGCTGTTACGTTGGCAAAGATGGCAATGAATCCCATCGGTACGATAAGGATAAGCATTGGGTCAAAAGACAAATCGGATGCTGTATGCGCTGTGATTCCACAAGCCAGTAGTCCGATGCAAGTCAGTACTACACGTTCCGGACGCTGCATGAATCCGATTTTGCATTCCAGTCCCAGACCTTCTGCACGAGCTCGTACATAGCTTACCATCAATGAGCCGATAAGAGCAGCAAAAGTAATCACTGCACCTGCCAGTTGCTGATGTCCGAACAGGCAGAAAATAATACCACCCAATGTGACCAGTTCGCTGTAACGGTCGAGTACAGAGTCGTACATTGCTCCAAACGTAGAAGCCATGTTTCCTATACGTGCTACCTGGCCGTCCATCATATCAAACAAAGAAGATAATAAAATAATACCTCCAGCCCATCCTATGCAGGTAAAAGGCTCTTGTTCCGGGTGTGCACCGGCGTAGATAAGTATGCAGGCACCGGCCAGATTACCGAGAAATCCTATTGTTGTAACTACATTAGGAGTAATTCCTATCTTAATCATTCCATGAATAAGAGGATTGATGATTTTGTAGATGAGTTGCTGCAAGGCATCACGCATCTTTTTTGCTTGTTTTTTTATTTCCATATTTTATTCGTTTTATTTTATTCTTCAGTAATCTGTTGATGTGTGCATTTTTGAATACAAAAGTCCGATGCAAATTATAATTCCAAAGTACAGCTACCATTACTGCTGCAATAACTTTGGATAAAATGAAGGCTGTGGAAGAATTAAGTTGGATAAAGCCACTCTGCATGAGCAGGAATTCGGTAAGCAGGTAAGTTCCCCATAAATTTAGTCCGATGCTGCCAATCCATACCAATATATATTTGAATAAGACATTTGCCGGACTGCAGTCGTCGGTCCGGAATGTCCATTTGTAGTTAATGATACAATTAACCAGTCCGCCTGTTATTGAACCGATGAGTGTGGCATATACATAATACATTCCAAAAAACTGATTCAACAGAATAGACAACAGAAAATCTGTTACTGTAGCAATTTGTGCAGACAACTGTGCCCGCATAAACATGAATAGTCCTTTCCCTTGTCGGAATGATGTCAGTATATCTTTCACGCGAAACAGAGTCTGTATAAATAAATTACAATAAAACCATATATTCCGGCCAGAATATCATCGGCCATGATTCCGAATCCGGAAGGCAAGCTTTCCATTTTTCTTACTCCAAGCGGTTTCACTATATCGAAAAAGCGGAACAATACGAATGCGGCCAGCATATATCCCCAATGAGCACCTTCCGGTACAGCCAGCAAGGCAATCCATGTGCCTACCATCTCGTCTACAACAACCCGTGACGGATCCTCTCCCCAATATTTTTCGACTACACTGGAAGACCATACTCCGGCAAAAGTAAATACCACAATTACAATAAAAGTAAGTACAGGGATGGAGATACAGTGGCTGAAGAGGAGGGAATATCCCCACCAAATGAGCATGGCAAGCAGAGCTCCGGCTGTTCCCGGTGCTATTGGACTGTATCCTGAACCAAATCCTGTTGCTATAAAATTATGGAATAAAGGCGCTTTTGGCATATTCTCTAATATCTTATGAATTTTAATTTGTCTCTTTTTACAATTCGATTGAGCCTACAAAAGTACACTTTTTATTTTAAATGCAATTTCTAAAAATCTAAATTAATAATGGTTAATACTACATAAAAGACGGTCTATTTGTCATTTTTCGGGGTGTTGGATTTGTCTAAAAGAATTAAGAGCAGTAATTTCGCTTCGTTTTTCAAATATAAAGGGTAAAAAAGATTGTTTGTATGATAAAACGATTATTCCTGTTTGTGATAATGGCATGTGTCTGGACGCTTAATGTGTGGTCTCAGATACACGGTGTTGTTATAGATTCGGATACAGGAGATCCTATTCCTTATTTAAATGTGTATTATGACGGGAAAGGAGTGGGAACAATAACCGATATTGACGGTAAATATTCGATTGACTATCGTCCGGGATGGACCAATTTGACTTTTTCAATGGTAGGATATACTACACGGGTAGAAAAAGTGTCTTCCAAAACGCGTGAATTGAATGTAAGCATGCGTTCTGATTTAGTGCTTGATGAAGTCGTTGTGAAGCCCAAAAAGGAAAAATATTCCCGTAAGAATAATCCGGCAGTAGAATTGATGAAGAAAGTGATTTCCTCCAAGCAGCGTACCAGCTTGGAGAAGAATGACTTTTACAGTTATAATAAGTATCAGAAGATTACTCTTGCAGTCAATAACATTACTGCCGACTCCTTGCGCGAGTCATTCCTTTTCAAGAAATATCCGTTCTTTAGAGATCAGGTAGAATTGTGCGAAATGACGGGAAAGAATATTCTTCCTGTGTCGGTTGATGAAACGGTTTCACAGAAGGTATACCGTAAGGAACCGCATGCAGAGAAGACTATTATTCAAGGGATTAATTCTTCAGGTATCAATGAACTTTTCAGTACGGGAGATATGCTGACTACTGTACTGAAAGATGTATTTCAGGATATTGATATTTATGAAGACCGTTTCCGTTTCTTGCAGTATCCGTTCGACAGTCCGGTATCTGAAGCAGGTATCGACTTCTATAAGTTCTATATCATGGATACGGTGTATGTAGAGAAAGAACGCTGTTTCCATCTTACATTTGTGCCCAATAACTCCCGTGACTTTGGCTTTACAGGACATTTGTATATCCTGGCCGACTCTACCTACCGGGTGAAAGAGTGTACGTTGAATCTTCCGAAGAAGACCGACATCAACTTTGTGGATAATATGATTATAGACCAGAAGTTTGGTGAACTTCCTACCGGCGAATGGGCCCTGATGGAAGACGATATGCTGTGTGAATTGTCTTATCTGAAAAAGGTACTGGGCTCGTATCAGGTAAGGCGAACGACGCGTTATTTCGATTTTAGTTTTGAACCCATACCCGAAAAGATATTCAAACGGAAAGGCAGTGAGGTGAAAGACGTCAATGCCATGATGCGGGATGACGCGTACTGGAACCAGTATCGTCAGGAGGAACTGAGCAAATCGGAAAGTAAGATGGGCTCGTTTGTGGATAATCTGACAAAAATAAAAGGATTCAAGTATATCATGTTTGGTTTGAAGGCGCTGATTGAGAACTTTGTGGAAACCGGCTCACCCAAGCATCCGAGTAAAGTGGATATCGGACCTATCAACACCATGATTACGAGCAACTATATCGATGGACTCCGTTTGCGTGCATCGGCACAGACTACGGCCAATCTGCATCCTCATCTCTTCCTGAAGGGATATTATGCGTATGGTTTCAAGGACCGGAAATCGAAATATATGGGTGAGGTGGAGTATTCTTTCAATAAAAAAGAATATTTGCCCCGCGAATATCCGAAAAACTCACTGACATTTACCTATCAGTATGATAATATGTTGCCTTCCGACAAATATATCAATACCGATAAGGATAACGTGTTTACTTCGCTGAAAGTGTCTACGGTAGACCAGTATAACTATGAGCGCAGAGCGATTGTGAAGTACGAACTGGAAAAAGAATCGGGATTGAAGACTACCGTTACGTTGAAACATGCAAACTACGAACCTTGCGGTATGCTGTTTTATCGTACTAATGCCGGAGAAAACCAGTTGCAGGAAGCTATTGCTGCCGGTGAACTGACCGGAACGGAATGGGTAAAATCTCCTTTCAATGTACACGATATTACGGTATCCGAAGCAACTTTGGCATTCCGCTATGCACCGGGAGAAACCTTTGTGAATACCAAGCAGCGCCGTTTGCCTGTCAATCTGGATGCACCGGTATTTACTTTGCAGCACACGCTGGCTTTGAAGGGAGTATTGAGAGGTGATTATACCTACAATGTGACAGAGGCTGGTTTCTACAAGCGTTTCTGGATGAGTTCATGGGGACATGTAGATGCTCGCTTGAAGGCGGGTATCCAGTGGAATAAAGTTCCGTTCCCTCTGCTGATTATGCCGGCAGCCAACTTATCGTACATCATTCAGGATGAAACTTTCAACTTGATTAACAACATGGAGTTCCTGAACGACCGCTATGCTTCTTTGGATATTTCTTGGAATATGCAGGGTAAGCTGTTCAACCGTATTCCTTTGCTGAACAGACTGAAATGGCGTGAGTTTATCGGGGTGAAATGTTTATGGGGACAGCTGACGGATAAAAACAATCCGTTCCTTGAACAGAACCGTAACGACAATGAACTGATGATGTTCCCCGGACATTATGACCGTACAGGGCATTATAATTACTCCAGCAGTGTGATGGATCCTAAGGTTCCTTATGTGGAAGTAACAGCCGGTATTCATAATATCTTTAAATTGCTTCACGTGGAATATGTACGTCGTTTGAATTACAACCATTTGCCTACAGCCAATAAATGGGGTATTCGTTTCATGATACGTACAGTATTCTGATTTTATAGATTTCTTTATTGTAAGGAGAACCAGTCGTTTTTCGATCTCGTCCGCTTATGACGAGAAGAGGAAAGCGACTGGCTTTTTTTTATATATAAGAGTCGTTTTTGTTCGTAATAAGCGTATACGATGCCTTTTATATGGTATAAACAACGTCGTCGTCTGTACAGGCGCTGTCGTTGGCTGTATAACCGACGTCGTCGGCTATAGAGTCGACGACGTCGGTTGAATTCTTCTTTCGTTATAGGGAAATGCTATTTGCAGTCTTTGTGCAAATTGTATATAGGAGAGTATTGATAAAAAGATTAGAAAAGGAAAATATGAACAATCCTCCATCGTTTATGAATAATATTGTATATCCTTAACTGTCTATCTTTGTTTCAGATTAAGAAGCAATAAAAATGAAACAGTTAGTAGTTATTTTTACTTTTATTCTATGCCCTTTTCTTGGAGGAAAAGCACAGAATGTATTGACCCTGGAAGAATGTCTTCGCCTGGGAATTGAGAACAATCTTTTGTTGGAAAGCAGCCGTAATGAAATACGCAAGGGTAAATATACCTTAAGTGAAAATCGTGCACGACTGCTGCCTCAATTGAACGGTGTGGCGGGATTTAATGATAATTTTAATCCTCCCGTTTCTGTAACCGACGGTTCTGCTTATGGTAATCCTTACAATGTAACCAAAACGTTGCAGTACAATGCCTCTGTCGGTATTCAGTTGCAGATGCCTTTGTATAACCAAACCATGTATACGGCTTTAGATATAGCCCGTACCATGGATGAACTGAATCATCTCTCGTATGGTAAAGCACGTGAAGATTTGATTTTGCAGATTACCAAAATGTATTATCTGGGGCAGAATACTGCAGAACAGATTGCATTGATAGAAGAGAATATTGCCAGATTAAAAGAACTGAGAGACATAACGCAGGCCTTTTATGATAATGGTATGGCAATGGAAGTAGATGTGAAGCGTGTCAATATTAATCTGGAAAATCAGCAGGTACAATACGACAATGCCAAGGCAATGCTTACTCAGCAATTGAATCTTCTGAAGTATGTTATCGATTATCCATTTGATAAAGATATTGTGCTGGTTCCGGTAGATACTGAAAATATTATAAATGTATCTTTAACCGGATTGGATCTTAATCAGTATGAACTTCGTTTGTTGCAGTCGAAAGAAAAACTGGCGGAGCAGCAGAGAAAGCTTACTACGCAAGGATATATACCCTCTCTTTCGCTCACCGGAAGTTGGATGTATTCGGCTTATACCGATAAGGCACGCAACTGGTTTCATTCCGGACCTTCCAATCGTTGGTATCAGTCTAGTGGCATTGGTCTTACACTGCGTATTCCTATTTTTGACGGATTGGAAAAACGCTCAAAAGTCAGAAAAGCAAAAATTGAGGTGGAAAACGTAAAACTGATGTATGAAAATACATTGAAGAATATGCAGACGCAATATTTCAATGCAACGAACGAACTGATGAACAGTCAGCGTAATTTCAGAAAGCAGAAAGACAACTATATGCTGGCGCAAGATGTATATCAGGTTACTACTGACCGGTATCGGGAAGGAATAGCTTCAATGACAGAGGTGTTGCAGGATGAAATGAGGATGAGTGAAGCACAGAATAATTACATCAGTGCACATTATAATTATCGGGTAACTAATCTCACTCTACTGAAACTCACCGGACAAATAGAAAGTCTGCTGGATCATCGCTCAGCTTATTAATCAATATTATTTCAAACATTAAATAGATACGAATTATGGAAACAACAAATAATACTTTGGAAAAAAAGGCAACACAACTAAAAAAACAACGTCGTTCGAGAATGATGGCAAGTGTCGTAGGAATTGCTTTATTAGTATGGGCTCTGATAGAGGTAATCTGCCTTTTCCTTGACTATAAGTATACAGAAACCAGTAATGATGCACAGGTAGAACAATATATCTCTCCGGTCAATTTACGTGCTTCCGGATACATCAGGAAGATTTATTTTACAGAACATCAGACTGTAAAAAAAGGAGATACGCTGTTGGTTCTTGACGATCGTGAGTATCGCATCCGTGTGATGGAAGCGGAAGCTGCATTGAAGGACGCAATGGCAGGAGCCACTGTGATTGATGCTACACTCCAGACGACACAGAATTCGGCATCGGTATTCGAAGCTTCGATTGCAGAAGTGGAAATCAGACTGGCAAAACTTGACAAAGATCGTCAGCGTTACGAAAATCTGTTGGAAAGAAATGCCGCAACTCCTATTCAGTTGGAGCAGATTGAAACAGAATATGAAGCCACAAGGAAGAAGTTGGAGGGATTGAAGCGTCAGCAGAAAGCTGCTAAATCGGGAATAAATGAGGTTTCTAATCGCCGTGAAAGTACTGCTGCCGCTATTCAGCGTGCACAGGCTGCGCTGGAAATGGCTAAACTGAATCTGTCGTATACGGTTGTAGTGGCTCCTTGCGATGGAAAGTTGGGCAGACGTGCTTTGGAAGAGGGGCAGTATATTGGAGCCGGACAGACGATAACTTATATCCTTCCGGATACTGGAAAATGGATTGTTGCCAACTATAAAGAAACGCAGGTGGAAAACCTGACTATTGGGCAAGAAGTGCGGATTACGGTTGATGCAATCAGTGATAAGGAGTTCACGGGACGGATTACAGCTATTTCAGGAGCTACAGGGGCAAAATACTCATTGGTTCCAACAGATAATTCGGCCGGAAATTTTGTGAAGATACAGCAGCGGATACCGGTGCGCATTGATTTTATTGATTTGTCTGAAGACGATAACGAACGTCTGGTTGCAGGTATGATGGCTGTGGTAAAGGCTAAATTATAGTCTGTGAAATAAATCGTGTCATTAAAAAAATTGAGTTATGGCTTCATGTCCTCGGAATTATCCGTTTTATAACTGGGTACCTAAACCTGTCGGTATACTGATACTTATATTGCTGTTTATTCCTATTCTTACAACAAGTGGAGTGTATACAGCCAATAGTACCGAGATGTTCAGTGGGTTGGGTATTCTTTCAGAGCATATTCAGTATATAGGTTTTCTTACTTCTATCGGGATGGCCGCTTTTTGTCCTTTCTTTTACGATCTGGTATGTATCCGGAGAGAGAAACTGATGTGTGTGGTAGGCTTTGCTATCCTTTGTGTCTTGAGTTGGGTTTGTGCACAGACAGATAGTCTTATTGTACTGGGGGTGAGTAGTGTGTTGATGGGATTTTTACGTATGGTACTGATGATGGTGAACTTGTTTACCCTGATAAAATATGCATTTGGTATGGAAGCTACCCGTAATATTACTCCAGGCAACGACCCTTGCGATGAAAAAGGCTGGGACAGACTGGATGCGGAAAAAAGTGTAAGCCAGCCTCTCATTTATGTATTCTTTATGATTTTGGGGCAAATCGGTACATCGCTTACGGCATGGCTTGCTTATGAGTATGAATGGCAATATGTGTATTATTTCATGATTGGTTCTATATTGCTGTCTATGTTGGTTTTGCTGCTTACCATGCCGTGGCATCTGTACGACGGGCATCGGATACCTGTCAATTTTCGTAAATTTGGCAATGTGGTAGTATTCTGTGTGATGTGTGCTGCTGCAATTTATGTAATGGTATATGGAAAAGTGCTCGATTGGTACGATAGCCCTTCTATTCAGGTTGCTACGGTTGTGGCAATTGTTTTTGCCGGCTGGTTTGTATATATGGAGAAAACACAGGATTCACCTTATTTCCTGTTGGAGATATTCAAACTTCGTACCATCCGTATGGGAGTATTGCTCTTTTTCTTGCTTATGGTATTTAACTCCAGTGCTATGTTTGTCAATGTGTTTGCTGGAGTAGGTATGAAGATTGATAATTGGCAGAATGCTTCTTTGTCAAATTGGAGTATGTTGGGGTATATAGTAGGGTGTATCATTGCTCTCATTCTGGTAAAAAAGGGTGTACATCTGAAATATATATTTGCACTGGGATTTGTCTTGATAGGTTGTTCTGCGTTGTTTATGTATTTTGAAGTACAGACTTATGGACTTTATGAACGGATGAAATATCCGGTTATCATACGGTCTGTTGGAATGGTGCTTCTTTATTCTCTTACTGCTGTGCATGCTAATCAGCGGATGCCTTACAAATATCTGTCTACATGGATTTGTGTGATGCTTACGGTACGTATGGCTATCGGACCGGGTGCAGGCAGCTCGCTTTATACTAATATACTGCAGCATCGTCAACAATATTATATTACCAGTCTTGCACAGGATAGAGACTTGATGAACCCTGAAATAGCTACATCGTATGTACAAACTCTGCAAGGAATGAAATATCAGGGCAAGAGTGAGGTGGAATCTCAAAGCATGGCTGCACTTTCTGCTAAGGGAAAAGTACAGGTGCAGGCTACATTGTCTGCATTGAAGGAAATGGCAGGATGGACCTTTTATGGGTGTATAGGTGCGGCATTTCTGATGGTATTGATTCCTTGGAAGAAACGTAAATTAAGCGTCAGTGGGGAACTTAATGCTTCTTAATCTATTCTTTTCGGCGGAAAAGATTTACAATATATGGGTTCCCCCTGACGTTTTTATTCTCTTTATTTTCTTCTGATAAAGGAAAAGTATACTTTCGTAGTGTAAATTATCTTTATTCAGATTAATATGAAAGGGAAAGAAGAACGTTTGGAAAAATTGGATAAAGCGTTGGCAACTAATTGTGACATCTGTAGTTCGGAAGGCACTTTGTGTATGTTTCCAAGTTTTCTGCTGAAGCCATTTATTTTAAAGCATATTGGGTTGATATTGTGTGAACGTGGTAATTTTACTTTCACTATCAATAAAAAGACTTTTTCGGCTCATGAGGGAGAGTGTGTCTTTCTTTCAGAAGGAGCTGATTTTTGTATAAGTGAATATAGTGAAGATTTGGCTATAAATCTTTTCTTTTATCGTATCGATCCTATTCGCGATATTTTGGGTAGCTCTATAATGGCTATGTATCTATATATGACTTATACTCCCGAACCTTGTTATGTATGGACTACAGGAGAGGAAGAGGACTTTTTACACTATTTTTCTTTGTTGAACAATAAGCCGCACGATTCGCTCAGTCCATTCGACCATTATGAACATAAACTGTTGTTATTGGCTCTTACTTATAGATTGTGTGCAGTGTACAGTCGCCGTATCATGGGGGATAATAAAGTAAATGGACATAAGATTGATACTTTTATTAAATTGATACATCTGGTGGAGATGTATTATATGGAAGAAAGAGGAGTAGCTTTCTATGCAGACAAGCTTTGTTTATCGCCTAAATATTTATCGGCGTTGGTAAAATCGATTTGTGGATATACTGTGCAGGAACTGGTATTTAGGGCTATTATACGCAAAAGTATCTTTTGGCTAAGAAACACATCTAAACCGATACAGGAGATAGCCGATGAATTGAATTTTCCGAATGCTTCTGCTTTTGGTACATTTTTTAAAAAACAGGTAGGTTTATCTCCTTTTTACTATCGTTGTAAGGAAGAAGGAAGTAGTCGGGGGCTTAAAGGGAGTGATGAAGAGTGAAAATCTATGCGGATTTATGCCTTTAGAGTTCGATTATTTTTGTATTTTTGCTGTCTATTGGAAGAGAATTTATGGTTAAATCGGAAATACAGAATATAAAGTTGCGCTTCGGGATTATCGGTAACTCTGAGGGATTGAACCGGGCTATTGATATCGCGATGCAAGTGGCTCCTACCGACTTGTCTGTACTGGTTACGGGAGAAAGTGGAGTCGGTAAGGAAAGCTTTCCGCAAATTATCCATCAGTTTAGCCGTCGTAAACATGGGCCTTATATTGCTGTGAACTGTGGTGCAATTCCGGAGGGAACTATCGACTCTGAGCTGTTTGGGCATGAGAAAGGTGCATTTACAGGGGCTATCAGCGACCGGAATGGATACTTTGCCGAAGCAAATGGTGGAACAATCTTTTTGGATGAAGTGGGTGAGTTGCCTTTGTCTACTCAGGCTCGTTTGCTTCGTGTGCTGGAGTCGGGTGAATACATTAAGGTTGGTTCCTCAAAGGTACAGAAAACAGATGTACGGATTGTAGCTGCTACGAATGTAGACTTTGCTACAGCTATAGCCGAAGGACGTTTTCGTGAGGATTTGTATTATCGTTTGAATACAGTGCCAATCAAGGTTCCTCCCTTACGTGAACGCGCGGATGATATTGCGCTGTTGTTTCGTAAGTTTGCATCCGATTTTGCAGAGAAATATCGTATGCCTGCCATTCAGTTGACGGAAGATGCCAGACGGATGTTGGTCTCTTATTCCTGGCCGGGTAATATCCGACAGCTTAAAAATATTACAGAACAGATTTCTATCATTGAAACAAATCGGGATATCAGTGCAGATATTCTGCAACAGTATCTTCCTGCACAAAATGTATCCCGTCTTCCGGCTTTGTTTGGAGGTAAAGCTGCAACATCGCAGAAAAGCTTTGAAAGTGAACGTGAAATCTTGTATCAGGTATTGTTTGATATGCGTCGTGACGTGACGGAACTCAAGAAACTGGTGCACGATATTATGTCGGAGCGGGCAGGGGCACAGGTCAGCCATCCTGCACAGACTTCTTCTGTACAGTATATTCAGGAGGCACCTGTAAGCATGATGCCTGAAACGCCTGTTGTAATGACTCCTGTACCTGTGGTAAAGACATCGGTGCCTTTGGTCAATAATTATCCGGTAAACAGAACAGAAACTCCTGTAGAGGAACCCGATGTGCAGGATACTGAAGAATATATAGAAGAAAATTTATCACTGGATGAAGTGGAAAAAGAGATGATTCGTAAAGCTTTGGAGCGTCATCATGGTAAAAGAAAAAATGCTGCAAAGGATTTGAAGATCTCTGAACGTACCCTTTATCGTAAAATCAAAGAATATGGTCTCGATTAAGAAATATTGGAAAATACTGTCTTCGTTTGTACTTGTTTCCTGTGTATTGGTAGCATGTACGGTTTCGTATAAATTCAATGGCTCATCTATTAACTACGATAAGGTGAAAACCATTTCGTTCGAAAACTTTCCTAACCGTTCGGCTGCTTTCGTATGGGGACCGATGGAGTCTATGTTTAACGTAGCTCTTCAGGATAAGTTTATGCAGCAGACTCGTCTGAAACAGGTTCGTCAGGGAGGAGATTTGGAACTTTCGGGTGAGATTACCAATTACGATGCTTACAATAAAGGTATCGGTTCGGATGGTTATTCTACCATGGCCGAATTGCGTATGACAGTGAATGTACGTTTTGTCAATAATACAAACCATACAGAAGACTTTGAACAGCAGTTTTCTGCCAGTCGTGAGTATAATGCCAGTCAGCAGCTTTCAGCCGTACAGGAGGAATATGTAAGTCAGATGATTGATGAAATTGTAGAACAGATATTCAATGCAACTGTAGCTAATTGGTAATATGATACAACAGCGTTTGCAGGAATGGATTGCACATCCGGAACTTTTGGATAGAGAGAGTCTGGGCGAACTGAGAGGTTTGTTGGCACGCTATCCGTATTTTCAGACTGCGCGTTTGCTCTATCTGAAAAACTTGTTTCTTCTGCAAGATCCGGATTTTAAAACCGAATTGCAAAAAAGTGCTTTATATGTAGCCGACTTGAGTTTGCTGTTTTATTATATAGAAGGAGAACGCTTTGTAATTGGTAAGCATGGTGAAAAAACAGCAGAGAAAAATGCTGAAAGTACGGATCGAACTTTAGACTTGATCGACCGTTTTTTGTCGGAACTTCCGGCACAGACAGCTAAAGAGCTTTCAATACCTCAGGAAGTGAGTATTGATTATACTTCTATTTTGCTTCAGGAGGATGCTCAACCGGAAGTGACAGTTCCTTTGAAGAATCAGGAGCTGATAGATGATTTTATAGAAAAGCAGAATCTTCAATCGTCTGTAGATGAACATCCTGACTCGGAACAAACTGTGGATTTGGAAGAAGAAACAGAGGATACTGAACCTGAAAAGGTAGAGGGAGAGGAGTTGGATGAAAGCTATTTTACAGAAACTTTGGCTAAAATTTATGTGAAACAGCATAGATACGATAAAGCATTGGAAATTATTGAAAAATTAAATTTGAAATATCCGAAAAAAAACATTTACTTTGCAGACCAAATTAGATTTTTACAAAAATTGATTATTAACGCTAAATCAAAATAGAAAATGTATTACTTATTAATTGGATTGATTGTACTTGCAGCTGTACTGATGTGCTTTGTAGTATTGGTACAAAATTCTAAGGGAGGAGGTCTTTCTTCTAGTTTTGCTGCTTCAAATCAGATTATGGGAGTTCGTAAGACTACAGAATTTATTGAAAAGTTGACTTGGGGATTGGCTATTTTCATGGTAGTGTTAAGTATTGCTACCTCTTATCTTGTTCCTACTACAGTAGAATCTTCTTCTGTGATTATGGAACAGGCTATAGAAGAACAGAAAACAAATCCGTTGAATGCTCCGGCTGGATTTGCTGCTCCTCAGCAAGACGCAACTGATGCACCTGTAGCACCTGCTGCAAAGGACTCTGCTGCTAACTAATAATATAATCATATAGTGCAAGCGCGGTTTCTCTTTATTTATTGAAGAGGGATCGCGTTTTCTGTTTATATTATATAGATTACATCGTAAATGTATATAGCTTCTATATCTATTTGTGCGGAGGCTATGGTTTAATGCGTTGGGATGTAAAAAGGATTGTAAGGAGTTTGTAACTGAAAGTTTTGTTTGACATTGAAGCAATAGTATTGGATAGATAAAGTTATATAGGGACATTCAGTGAATAATAAAAAATTAGCCAACTAATTCGCAATACTTTGTGTATGAATTAGTTGGCTGATTTTATACTATTTACTGAATCTCCCCTCTTCATA